>NZ_CALBEX010000471.1 GCF_937889215.1 uncultured Limnohabitans sp. | reverse complement strand
CACCGAAAAAGAAGCCGGTCGGCTCACGCAGCCTGCGCTCATCGTGGCCCCGGTGAGTTTGCTGGGCAATTGGCAGCGCGAAGCGGCCCGCTTTTGCCCTAGCCTGAGCACCCACATCCACCATGGCCTGTTGCGGCATGGTGCCGCGCAAGACCTCAGTGGTTTTGACATCGTGCTGACGCCTTACTCTTTGCTGCACCGTGACCGCGACCTGTGGCTGGCCACCGACTGGCATTTGCTGGTGCTTGACGAAGCGCAAAACATCAAGAACGCCAACACCCATGCGGCGCAAACTGTGGGCGACATCCCGGCCCGCCACCGCCTGTGTTTGTCGGGCACGCCCATGGAAAACCATTTGGGTGAGCTTTGGAGCCTGTTTCACTTTTTGATGCCCGGTTTTCTGGGCAGTCAAAAGCGTTTTGGTGAATTGTTTCGCAACCCCATCGAGCGCCAGGGCAACAGCGAAAAAATGGACCAATTGCGCAAACGCATCACGCCTTTCATGCTGCGTCGTACCAAAGACGTGGTGGCCAGCGAGCTGCCGCCCAAGGTCGAGACCCTGATGCGCGTGCCCCTGGAAGGCCAACAGGCCGATCTGTACGAGACCATCCGTTTGGGTATGGAAAAAACCGTGCGCGACGCCTTGAACGCCCAAGGTTTGGCCAAATCGCAAATCACCATCCTGGACGCGCTGCTCAAGCTTCGCCAAGTGTGCTGCGACCCGCGTTTGCTCAAATTGGGCGCTGCCAGCCAAGTCAAGCAGTCGGCCAAGTTGGAGCAGCTGCTCGACATGCTGCCTGAGATGGTGGCCGAAGGGCGCAAGATTTTGCTGTTCTCGCAGTTCACCCAAATGCTCAGCCTGATCGAACAAGAGCTGCCGCGCCTGGGCATCCCCTGGGTCAAGCTCACGGGCCAGAGCAAAAACCGCGACACGATCATTGACCAGTTCACCAGCGGGCAGGTGCCACTGTTCCTCATCAGCCTGAAAGCCGGGGGCGTGGGGCTGAACTTGCCGCAAGCCGACACCGTGATCCATTACGACCCCTGGTGGAACCCTGCCGTGGAAAACCAGGCCACCGACCGTGCCCACCGCATTGGCCAAACGCAAAGCGTGTGGGTGCTCAAACTGGTGGCCCAAGGCACCATCGAAGAGCGCATGCTGGCCCTGCAAGAGCGCAAAGCCCAGCTGGCGCAAGACATGTATTCGGGTGCCGTGCAGCGCAAAGAGCCGCTGTTTGGCGAGTCGGACTTGAACGAACTTTTCAAACCGTTGGGCTGAGCACATCGGCATGCGCGTGTTGCATCAACTTCTCTGTGCTTTGACTATGAGTTCGCTCCTCGCCTGCAGCCCCGAAAAGCCTGAGGGGTTGCCTGGAACACAAGCTTCGTCAACGGTCAACGGCGAAACTGTGGCGGGGGCTTGGGCCGTGGCCGATGCCTTCGGCCCCGACGTTCAAGAAGCTGCCCGCTTTGCAGTGCAGACCTTTGCGGTGCAGAACAAGGCCCGGGTCATTTACAAAGATGTGATCCAAGCCCGTCAGCAAGTCGTCGCTGGCTTGAACTTTGATATGCACATTCAAGTGAGCTTGGACGGAGCGGCTCGCAACGCGTCCGCCAAGGTCTGGCGTCAGCCCGATGGGGCTTACAGCCTGCAGGCTTGGGCTTGGCTGGACTGATGCACATTTAAAAACCTGTCGGCACGGGGCTCGAACGCCACGTTGGGGTTGTGAGCAGATGAACAAATGCCTAAGGGGCTGAGCCTGGCACCAGGCAGCCGGAGCTTTCAGCAGCAAGTCCTAGACGACTTGGGCAAAAGGCAGGGCAATTCGTGCGCAGGCACCATTTTCGGTGTTTTGCAGCGACAAGCGCCCACCAAACTGCGCGAGGATGGTTTTGGAGATCGACAAACCCATCCCCAGCCCTGAGATTTTGGTGGTGTAGAAAGGGTCCCCCGCTTGCTCGGCGGCCGCCTCCGACAAGCCTGGCCCGGTGTCATGGACCTCGATCAAAATCTCACGATTTTCTTGCCGGATGTCCAAGCGAATGCTGCGGGTCTGAGCCTTTTCGACCGATTCCATGGCGTTGCGCACCACATTGAACAAGACTTGCGACAGTTGCACGGCGTCGCCCAACACCCACATCGGTGTGTTGCGCCTGGCAGGTTTGACGATCTCCATATTGCCGCGCCGGGCTTCGGGTTGGACCAGGGCACAGACCTCGTCGATCACACCCCGCAGGTCCACCAGCTCCTTGTTCAAAGACGCTGGCTGAATGAAATTGCGGATTCGCCGAATGATGTCACCCGCCCGCACACTGTTGTGAATGATGTCGTCCAGCGCGCGTTCGCTCACCTGTGGGTCCCACTGCCCCGATTTTTGCTGGTGTTGCAGCAACTCGGCATAGTTGAGGATGGCGGTCAAAGGTTGGTTCAACTCATGGGCAAAAGAGGCGGACATCACACCCAGGCTGTGATGGCGGTCTTGTTGCGCCAGTCGGTTGCCCAGGCGGCGTCCTTCTTCTTCACGGACCAGGGCGGTCATCACTTTCAGTCTTTCGTCGGCTTGCTCCTGAACCCTGATGCCAAAGTAGGCGAAGTAACGCAACATGCCCGCCACAAAAGCACCCGTCCAGATGCCATAGGTCCAAGCCTCTTGGCCGAAAGTGTTCAGGCCCCAGCCCGTGACGAAGCCTTGCGTGCGCAGCAAATGGAACAGGCCCAAGCTGGCCATGACCCAGCGCATGTGCATGGCAAAACGGTTGGCTGTGTGTTGGTAATGGGCATGCGCGAAATAAGCCCCCCACAAAGAGGTGACACCAAACAAGCCCCCCGACAACAGCAAAGTCACCTCAGACCCTGCATGGATGCGGCTCCATTCCATGACCGCGATGTAAACCACCGTGCCCAGCGCGAGCCACACCAGTCGCCCCAGCTGCGGGCCTTGGTCGTACAGACGGGAAAGGCCGAAGGCCATCAGCATGTAACTTGTGCCACTCAGTCCAATGGGCACGCTGTAGGACCAAAGCGGTGTCAGGGTATCGCGAAAAACAGTGGCCAAGGTTGAGGCACCGATCAACAGGGTGGCCACCACCCAATAACGGGCCGAACTGTCCAAGCGTGAAAAGTAGAAAGCAGCCGCCAACCCACCCAAAAGGGAGAAGATGGCGAAAAAAATGAAAAGGCTTTGGACGTAATAGGCGGCCATGCAGTCACGACGGGAGAGGGTTCATTTTGTTAATTATCGAGAACATTCTGACCGATATATCCACCCTCAGCAGTCGCCAAGGCAAGCGCCCATGGGCATTGGATTTTTTTGAGTCTTTAAGCATTCAAGACGGCGCTTTCAGTGCAAGCCCACCACTGGCCGTGACTTGTAAAACCGCACCGGGCTTTCGGGCACGGCGTTCAAAACCGATTTGTTGATCTTGCCCACCACATGCATTTCGCAAGGCTTGCAGTCAAAACGCAAGGTGAGCTTTTCCTTGCCGTTGATCAATTGCATGGGCTCTGCTTTCACCGTGCCCTGCACGCCGGTCACGCCTTTGGCTTGTTTGGGGCACAGGCTCAAGCTGAAACGCACACAGTGCTTGGTGATCATCAGGCTGACTTCGCCCAATTCTTCTTGGCTTTCATAGGCCGCATCAATGACCTTCACGCCGTGTTTGGCGTAAAAATCGCGGGCTTTTTGGTTGAACACGTTGGCCAGATAGGTGAGCGTGTCTTCGGGGTAAGCCACAGGTGGCACCACCGGCACGGCACGCGGCAGTCGGTGCAGGCCTTGAGTTCGTGCGTCTTCGAGCGCGAGCACAGCGTCGCGGCGCAAGGCGTTGAGTTGTGAGGGCGGCACAAACCAGGGACGGGGTAGGGCCACTTGCACATCCAGCGGTTCAAACAGGGTGTCGCCCAGTTTGCCCAAGGCGGTTTTGAGTTTGTCCTTGGCTTGGGCTGTGTCTTTGGGGGCTTGCCAGGCGATGGCCATTTGCGCCGTGCCGGTGTGGCCCACTTCGTCGGTCAGCGTCAGTTGCAGACCTACATCTTCGCCATTGGTGGTTTCTGCCAGCTGCATCCACACGCCCATGCGGCGCTCGGCCGATTTTTTGTCCAGCGTGCGCACCCAGCTCATGTCGCGGTTGCGGTTGACCTGCACGCCTTGGCGCAGGTCTTTGAAGCCGTCCATCGGGTCTTTGGGGAACAGACGCCAAACGCCCTTGGCTTTTTGCGCCTCGGCGCGGTTGATCTGCAAGCCCACCAGCTCTTTTTGCAGGTCGTAATAGCAAAGCCCGTCGCCGTTGTGCAGTTCGGCGGTCGGGTCGTCGGTGGTGATCTCAATGTGGTCAGCCGTGACCTTGCTGACCCAGCCAATGGTTTGGCCGGGGTTTTTGGGTGTGTCAAAAGCGCCAATGTCTTCTTTGCGGCCTTGCACAAAGTAGTCGGTGAACTCGCGGTTGAAGTTCTGGTTCGGGTCCGGCTCGAAGCTGAAGGTGCTGCGGCCGTGTGAGGCCGGGGCCAGCTCGGGGCGCTCGTTCAGCACTTCGTCAAACAGCTTGCGGTAATGGGCCGTGATGTTTTTCACATAGGCCATGTCCTTGTAGCGGCCTTCGATCTTGAAGCTGCGAATCCCCGCGTCCACAAGGTCGCGCAGGTTCTCGCTTTGGTTGTTGTCCTTCATGCTCAGCACATGCTTGTCGTGCGCGACGATGCGGCCTTGTGCGTCTTTCACTTCATAAGGCAGGCGGCAAGCCTGCGAGCAGTCGCCCCGGTTGGCGCTGCGGCCGGTGTGGGCATGGCTGATGAAACACTGGCCGCTGTAGGCCACGCACAAAGCGCCGTGCACAAAAAATTCGATCACCGTTCGCTCGGTGTCGATCACGTCGCGGATCGCGCTGATCTGCGGCAGCGTCAGTTCACGGGCCAGGACGATCTGGCTCAGGCCTGCGTCCTGCAAGAACTTGGCTTTCTCGGGCGTGCGGATGTCGGTCTGGGTACTGGCGTGCAGCTGGATCGGCGGCATGTCGATCTCGAGCAGGCCCATGTCCTGGACGATCAGCGCGTCCACACCCGCGTCGTACAGCTGCCAGGCCAGTTTGCGTGCGCTCTCCAACTCATCGTCGCGCAAGATGGTGTTGAGTGTGACAAAGATGCGGCTGTGAAAACGGTGCGCGTATTGCACCAATTTGGCAATATCTTGCACCGAATTGTCCGCCGTGGAGCGTGCCCCAAAAGACGGGCCGCCGATGTAGACCGCGTCTGCGCCATGGTGGATGGCTTCGATGCCGATGTCGAAGGTTCGGGCAGGGGCGAGGAGTTCGAGTTGATGAGGCTGCATGACTTGGGATTATCCCAGCTTGTCGTTAACGGGTTGGGAGGATGTGAAGCGCTTTGATCTGTGTGAGCTGGCTCAGCACCCACAGGATCAAACCGACGGTGCTTGCCACCTTCATTTGGGAAATGTCGCTGCGCGAGCAAATCAAACGTCGGACCTGAAGGCCGCGACCTACGGGGGGCGGTATTTGTAGGTCGGTGCCTTCAGGTCCGACAAGGGCGGTGGTGCGACACCGCCGCAGGATATGTCGCTCTTCGAAGCATGTTGCTCCGCGAGGCATGTCGCTGCGCGAGCAAATTCAAACGTCGGACCTGAAGGCCGCGACCTACGGGGAGTTGGGTATTTGTAGGTCGGCGCCTTCAGGTCCGACAAGGGCGGTGGTGCGCCACCGTCGCAAGATATGTCGCTCTTCGAAGCATGTCGCTGCGCGAGCAAATCAAACGTCGGACCTGAAGGCCACGACCTACGGGGAGTTGGGTATTTGTAGGTCGGCGCCTTCAGGCCCGACATTTTCGGTGTGCCAATGCCTTTTGAAAATGTCGCTCCGCGAAAAAATCAAGTGTCGGACCATAAAGGCCCGACATACATGATTTGTTCAAAGCCACTTTTGCATGAAGCTGGCTTGGCCTGCTGCCGGGTCCAGGGCATAGGGCTCAAAGCCAAAACCAAGGTAACTCTTCAAGGCCCTCGCATTGCCCGTCAGCACCTCGAGCGTGAGCTTGCAGCACCCGTGGTCTTTGGCGTGTTGCTCGGCGGCCGACAGCAAAGCCTGACCGACCCCCGCCCCCCGGTGGCCTGGCAGCACGGCGATGTCGTGGATGTTCATCAGGGGCTGCGCCTTGAAGGTGGAATAGCCCTCGATGCAATTGACCAGGCCCACGGGCGCATCGTCCAGCCAAGCGATGAAGCTGGCCGCGTCGGTGCGCCGGGCCAGGTCATCGCACAAGCGCGCTTTCACATCCTGCGCCAGCGCTTCGCCGCCACCCATGGGGTCTTGGGCATAGGCGTCCAGCAGCATCACCAGCGCGTTGCGGTGGGTGGGGTTTTGGTAATCGACGGGCAGGATGTGGAGCGGCATGGTCAGGCGTTGGCAGGGGTCATGAAGGAGAGAGCATTGTCCTGCACAGCGGCCATCACATGGCCCGCCAATTGGTGCGCCGTGATGGCCGAGAGCGTCCAGCCCAGGTGCCCGTGGCCGGTGTTGTAGAACACATTGGCCTTTTTCCCCGCCCCCACACGCGGCAGCATGTTGGGCAGCATGGGGCGCAGGCCTGCCCAGGGTTCAGCGCGGCGCGTGTCCACGCCGGGGAAGCATTCGTTGACCCAGGTGACCAAGGGCTTGATGCGGTCAGCGCGGATGTCCAGATCGATGCCGTTGAACTCGGCCGTGCCGGCCACGCGGAAGCGGTCAGCGCCCAAACGGCTGGTCACCAGCTTGGTCTCGTCGTCCAGCAGGCTGACCTGTGGCGCAGCAGCCTGGCTGGCTTCGTCGTTCAAGCCCACGGTGATCGAGTAGCCTTTGACGGGGTAGATGTTCAGGCGGTCGCCCAGCTGCGCGGCCAAGCCCCGGCCATGCACACCCGCGCAAATTACGATGCCGTCAAAACTCAGGGTTTCGGTTTGGCCCGCGTGCTGCACTTGCACGGTGGCGGTTTTGCCGTTCGATGCGACATTCAGCACCTGATGCTCGGTCAGGATCTTCACACCCAGGCGCTCACAAGCTTTGGCCAAGCCAAAAGTGAATTTGTGGATGTCGCCGGTGGAGTCGCTTTCGGTGAAGTAGCCGCCGTAGTAATGGCCTTGCAGCGTGGGCTCAATGGCCTTCATTTCGTCGGGCGTGACGGCGCGGCGCGGCAGGCCGCCTTGGGCCAACAACTTGGAGACCGCGCCCGCGTAGTCAAAGCCCTTTTTGTCACGGTAGATGTGCAGGATGCCTTTGGGCTTGTGGTCAAAGTCGATGCCTTCGGCCTTGGCCCAGGCAAGGTGGTGTTCGCGCGAGGCAATGGCCAGCTGAGTCGTGGCGATGGTGTTGTCTTTGTACCTGGGAATGGCGGCCACGAACTCGGCAATCCAGCTGAGTTTGTGCCAAGTCGGTGCGGGGTTCATGAGCAGTGGCGCGTCGCTCTTGAGCATCCACTTGAGGCCCTTGATGATTGTGGACGGGTGTGTCCAGACTTCGGCGTTCGAGGCAGACAACTGTCCGCCATTGGCGTAGGAAGTTTCCATGCCGGGGTAGCGATTTTTTTCGATCAGGGTGACCTGGAGCCCTTGTTGGGCCAGGGCGTAGGCAGATGTGACACCGGTGATGCCACCGCCGACAATCACCATGTGTTTTTTGACCATGTTTGTCATGGGAATTCTCTCAATCAAGCGTCTCAATCAGATGGACGTTCTGCACACCGAATGTGTGCATAACGACCCCCTCTGTTTGAAACCTGAGAGATTCACCTCAAGCCTTGAGATGGCTGAGGTTTGCTCCTGCGGTGTGCCAGGTGACGAAGCCTGGCAACTCTTCAGAGTGCGTTGATCAGCACGGTCCTTTTGCCTGAGAGTTTCCGGGGTGGTTGCTCCTTCGGCGTCGAAGGCCTAGGGCCTTCAATCTCTCCCGCGCTGAATGTCGGATGGTGTCCGACTCGGGA
>NZ_CALBEX010000470.1 GCF_937889215.1 uncultured Limnohabitans sp. | reverse complement strand
TACTTCATGGTCACCAACCTGGCCCGGACCTTGGGCGAGCTCAAGGAGCGCAGCATCTGGGTGATTGGCACCAGCGATGACGCGCCGCGCAGCATTTACCAGGCCGACCTGAAAGTGCCCACCGCCTTGGTGCTGGGTGCCGAAGGCGCGGGCATGCGCCAGTTGACGCGCAAAAATTGCGACGAGCTGGTCAGCATCCCCATGCGCGGCGCAGTCGAAAGCCTGAACGTGTCGGTGGCCAGTGGCGTGTGCCTGTACGAAGCCTTGCGCCAGCGAAGCTGAGCTGCTTGCACTGCATCGAACCATTCAAAAAAGGGAGCACGCCATGTCCAAAAACACGACCCGGATCGCATTGATCTTTGTTCTGGGTGCAGCCAGTCTGTTGGCCGCCTGCACGCAAGAGCAGCAAAACAAACTCAGCCGCAGCATTCAAAACTGGACGGGCACCAACGGCGTGATGGAGGTCTATGCGGGCGAGAAGTTGGTGCGCCGCTTCATCAAGGTGGACAAGGTCAGCACCGCTTTGGGCACCGATGACAAGCTGCCCCGTGCCTACCGTTACGGCTACGGTGTGCTGGACGAAAACTTGAATTTCGAAGTCGATCCCGGCGAGAAAAAAGTGTATTTTGAAGTCAGCGATTACTCGAACACGGTGTTCTTCGAGAGCCCACGCTGACACTTTGATGCGATGGGTTAACGGGCATCTTCGGCGAGCCCTGAGACGCCAACTCAAACCCAGCCCAAACCGCCCAACGCGGCACCTGCCCCAATGAGCCACAGCAAGTGGATGCGGGTGCGCCACACTAAAAGCACGGCCAACAAAGTCAACAGCCACAGCGGCCAGTCGCGTGCAGGCTGGTTGTGGCTGGCGGTCAAGAGCCAACCCGTGGACACCAAAAGCGCGATAACGACCGGTGCCATGCCCAGTTTGAAGGCCCGTACGCCCAAGTTGTCTCTGTGGCGCTGGGCCCAGCGTGTCGTGGTGTAGGTCAAGATGGACGAGGGCAGCATGATGCCCAGCAAACTCAGCACCACGCCTAAGGCCGACAAGCCCACGCTGAACCAGCCGCCACCCAGCCCAGCGCCGGCGTTCAGGCCCACGTTCCAGCCGATCACCGCCACAAACAACACATTGGGTCCTGGCGCCGATTGCGCCAGTGCGATGGAGGAGCTGAACTGCGCATCGCTCAGCCACTGGTGTTCGTTCACCAAAAACCGGTGCATGTCCGGCGCGGTGATGATCGCGCCGCCTACCGCCAACATGGACAGGGACAAGAAGTGGTTGAAAAACGCCAGCCAATCGCTCACGCTCAGTTGCACGGCCAGGCTCATGCGGCCCCCCTTGTGCCCAGCATTTGTCGCCTGAGCTGAAAATAAGCCCAACCACAAGTGGCGCCGCCCACCCCCAACAGGACCCAGATCAGCGGCCAGCGCAGCACGCCCACGCCAACGAAGGTGGCCAAGACGGCGGCCGCACACACCGGCAGACCCATGGGGTTGTGTTTCAAGGCGCTGATCAGTTTGATGCCGGTGGCGGCAATCAAACCGGCCGCTACGGCCCCCATGCCGCGCAAAGCGCCTTGCGCCCAAGGCGTGTCCGAGACGCCACCAAAGGCCATGGCCAACAGCAAAACAACGGTCAAGGGGGCCAGCAGCAGGCCCGCCAAAGAGGCCAGTGCACCGCCCAAACCAAAATGGCGACCACCGATC
>NZ_CALBEX010000469.1 GCF_937889215.1 uncultured Limnohabitans sp. | reverse complement strand
CTTGCCGCCTTCATAGAGCAGGTTGTGCTCGACCACCGAGCGCACCAGCCCGGCCGTGCCTTCGGGGCGCAGAGTCAGTTGCTCGCCATTCAGGCGGTCTTCAAAGGAGTACATCTCCTTTTCGACGATGTCGGTCACTTCACCCAAGCCACGCACAAACAAAGCCGTCGGCTCAACGATGGGCAAGCGCACGCTGCGGTAGGCGTAACGTGCCATCAAGTCGCGCACTTGGCCCTCCAGCCACTCCCAACGCGCCGAATCGGGCGGCAAAATGTCGTTCATGCCCTTGACGCCCACCAGCTTCTGGGCTTTGGCCGCTTTTTCGACTTTAGGGGAGTTTTCTTTCAGCGACTCGCTCATTTTTTCTCAGCAGATCCGGAACCAAAGCGGTTCTCAATGTAGTTTTCAACCAGCACCTGAAACTCTTGCGCAATGCCTTCGCCGCGCAAAGTCAGGCGCTTTTCGCCATCAATGAACACTGGGGCCGCAGGCGCTTCGCCAGTACCGGGCAAGCTGATGCCGATGTCGGCATGCTTGCTCTCGCCGGGTCCGTTCACGATGCAGCCCATCACCGCCACCTTGAGGTTTTCCACACCGGGGTAACGCACGCGCCACACGGGCATATGGGCACGCAAAAAATCGTCGATTTGCTTGGCCAGCTCCTGGAAGGTGCTGCTGGTGGTGCGGCCGCAGCCGGGGCAAGCCGTGACGCTGGGCACAAAAATGCGCAAGCCCAATGACTGCAAAATCTCGGACGCGATCACCACCTCTTGTGTGCGAGCTTCGCCCGGCTGGGGCGTGAGCGAGACACGGATGGTGTCACCAATGCCTTCTTGCAGCAACACCGACAAAGCCGTGGCCGAAGCCACCGTGCCCTTGGTGCCCATGCCTGCTTCGGTCAGGCCCAGGTGCAAGGCGTAGTCGGTGCGGCGGCCCAATTCGCGGTAAACGGAAATCAAATCCTGCACGCCCGAGACCTTGCACGACAAAGCGATTTGGTCCCCATTGAGGCCCATGGCCTCGGCACGCTGGGCCGACGAGATGGCTGACGAAATCAGCGCTTCGTACATGACCTGGCGGGCTTCCCAAGGCTCGGCGCGCTGGCTGTTCGCGTCCATCAACTCGGCCAACAACTCTTGGTCCAAGCTGCCCCAGTTCACGCCGATGCGGATGGCTTTGTTGAACCGCATGGCCGCTTCGATCATCTGGCCGAACTGCACATCGCGCTTGTCGCCCTTGCCGACGTTGCCGGGGTTGATGCGGTACTTGGACAGCGCCTCGGCGCACGCCGGGTAGTCGGTCAGCAAGCGGTGGCCGTTGTAATGGAAGTCGCCGATCAAGGGCACATCGATGCCCATTTTGTCGAGCTGGTCGCGGATGTGCGGCACGGCTTGGGCGGCCTCAGGAGTGTTGACGGTGATGCGCACCATCTCGGAGCCCGCAATCGCCAGCTCTTTGACCTGAATGGCGGTGCCGATCACGTCCACCGTGTCGGTGTTGGTCATGGACTGCACGCGCACCGGGGCGCCGCCGCCCACAGTGACGACGCGCGAACCCCAGACCACTTGGGACTGGCGGCTGCGCCGCAATGCGGGGCGGGCGATGGCAATCGGTGTCGGCATCAGAGGCAAATGGTCTAGGGACATGTTCACTCCTTCACTTCAAAGCGCGCAACGGTAGATCGGGTGTGCGGTTTCAGATCAAAAGGCTGGCCGCGAAAGCTCACGCTGACCGCTGGCGCACGGCCAACCACCACGCGCACAGGCAAAGCCGCTTGAATCCGCTGACTTTCCGCCGCTTTGAGGGTACCACTCCAAATGACTGCATCTTGCCCGTTGCGCAACTCCAGCCAACTGTCTTGGGTGGCAGTGAACACCCATTCAGGTCCCACCGCTGGGGCCTGGTTGGAGGCGCTGGGCGCTGCTGCTTTGGCATCACTGGCGGGTGCCGCGAAAGGTGACTCAGAAGCCATCGGCTCGGCCGTCATGGACGGCGCAGCGCTGGGAGCGGCATTGGCCTCCTGGTCTGCGGGCAGCAATGCAATGGGATCGCCCATTTGGCTGGGCGCCATGGCCTCGCCCTGCTCAGGCGCAACCACTTCCTCGGCCAGCATCAGCTTGAGGTTTTGAAACCAACCCCACTGCGAAGGCCCGGGGGTCCACAGCA
>NZ_CALBEX010000468.1 GCF_937889215.1 uncultured Limnohabitans sp. | reverse complement strand
CCCAGCGCTGGCCGAGCAAGCCTTAGGGCAAGCCCTGAACGGCTCCAGCGCAGGCGGCGAACAACCCAAGTTCACTGCGGTGGTGGGCGGCCACCCGGTGATCGTGAAGTTTTCGCCTACGGGCGATAACCCAGCAGCCCAACGTTGGCGAGATTTGCTGGTGTGCGAAGCGCTGGCCTTGCAAACCCTGAGCGAGGCAGGCGTGGCCGCAGCGCACACTGAGATCGTTGTCGCAGGCGGGCGGGTGTTCTTGCAAAGTCAACGCTTTGACCGCACGGCGCAGGGTGGTCGCGTGGGCATGGTGTCATTGGAAGCCTATGACGCCCGTTATGTGGGCTTGGGCCACCAATGGTCTGCTCTGGCGGCGCTAACGCACCGTGCCGGCTCCGAACGCTTGAATGCATCCGACGTGCAAACGCTTTGCCTGCTCGATGCGTATGGCGCGCTCATCGCCAACAACGACCGCCACCATGGCAACGTCTCGCTGCTGCTGCATGACCACCGCTGGCAACTCGCGCCCGCTTACGACATGCTCCCCATGCTCTACGCACCCGTGGCAGGCGAGGTGGTGCCACGCGAATGGCACATCCACACACCGCACCCGAACGAGCACACTTTGGGCGTGTGGTCCACCGCCCAGGCCTTGGCGCGCCGCTTTTGGCTGCGCGCCGCCGCTGACGAGCGCATCAGCCCCGAATTCCGCGCACTGGCGCTCTCACACACCGCATGAGTGCGCAAAAAGCACGCTCAGTCAACACCGCTCATCGGCCCCACGCACGCGCATTCCCCCTTTCGCCCAAACGGTATCTGGGCCAAAAAGGCTGGGGCAGTTACATTGCTTGACGTGTCACCGCCCAAGCTTCAAAAAACCGCCCGCATCGGCGCGCTCGCCATCGCCGCCGTGTGGCTGGCCGTGGCGGGGGTGTTGTATCTGGTGTTTGAGCGCATCGAGCAAAACCGCCAAGCCAGCCTCAAGCCCTATGCGCTCAGCTCGGGCGATTTGGTGATTCCACGCCAGCGCGACGGGCATTTTCATGTGGCGGGCGAAGTCAACCGCCAGCCCGTCACGTTCTTGGTCGACACCGGGGCCAGCCATGTGAGCGTGAGCCAAGCGCTGGCCACCCAGGCCGGGCTGCCTGCGGGCCAGAGCATCACACTGAACACCGCCAACGGCCAGCGCCCGGGCCAGTTGGTGCGCAACGTGCCCGTGCGCGCGGGGCACTTGGTGCTCAACGACACCAGCGTCGCCGTGGGCCTGAGCGGCCTGCGGCCCGACCAGGCCTTGCTGGGCCAAGCCTTCCTCAAACACTTTGATGTGGAAATCCGGCGCGACGAGATGGTGCTCAAGCCGCGACCCTGAGCCGCGCACCAAACCTGCTGACCCGGCGCAGTCTCATCTGGCTTGGCAATCCGACGCCCACTGGGGTCAGACCGCTGCACACCCTTGTCGCTTCAAGCCTTCAGCGCAACTGCGAGCCTGTGGCGATGGCGGCGCACATGCAAGACCGCCAAATACAAAGACACCACCTGCAGCAAGGCGCAAAAGAAGAACGGTGCACCAATGCGCCAATCGCCTTGCGGATAGTGCGACACCACGGCCAGCATGGGGGCGCCCAACAAGGGCGCCAGCACGGCCATCAAGCCGTTGAGCGAGCTGACAGCGCCCATGGTCTGCCCTTGGCTTTTGCTGTCGGCCGCCGATGAAATCATGCTTTGCACAGACGCCGTCACCGTGCCCCCCAGCAAGTTGACCGCGATCACCGCGTACATCATCCAACCCTCGGTGGCTGCGCCCCACAGGGTGTAGGCCATGACCGAAGACACCAAGCCCCAGATCGCCAGCTTTTGCGGCGAAAACCGCTTGAGCAAACGCCCCAGCAACACCCCTTGCACCAGCACCGCCACAATGCCGACCACGGCCAAAGACCAGCCGTTTTCACGCGGCCCCCAGCCAAACTTGAAGCTGTTGTAGAGCACCCAAACCGTGTACAGCACAAACTGCGCCAAACCACTGAAAGCCACCACCCCCACCAAGGGCCCCACGCCTTTGAGTTGCCCCAACTTGCGCAGCGACGTGGCCGGATTGGCCGAACGCCAGCTGAAGGCCTTGCGGTTGTCGACAGGCAAGGACTCGGGCAACACAAAGTAGCCGTACAGCAAATTGATCAGGGTCAGGGTGCCCGCCAAGTAAAACGGCAAGTGCAGATTCACGGCCCCCAGCAAGCCGCCCACGACAGGCCCAACAATGAAACCCACACCCATCATGGCGCCCAAAAAGCCAAACCGCTTGGCGCGATCCTCGGGGGCTGAAATATCGGCCACATAGGCATTGGCGATGGCGATGTTGGCCTGCATGGCGCCGCCCAGCGTGCGGGCGATGAGCAAGCCCATCAAAGAAGTGGTCATGGCCGTGCCAAAAAAGCTCACCCCCAAGCCCATGAAGCCCAGCAACATCACCGGCCTGCGCCCGTAACGGTCGGACAAAGCCCCCAAAATCGGCGCGGCCACAAAATTGGCCAAGCCAAAGGCAGCAGCGACCACGCCATACCAAAACGCCTGATCGGCCTGGTCGGTGGCAAAACTGGCCACCAGCGTGGGCAACACCGGCACGATCACCCCAATGGCCGCCATGTCGATCAGCACGGCAATCATGATGAACGGCATGGCCGCCTCGCGGGAGCGAATATTTTTGAGCATTGAGAAGATCGCTTTCTGATTATGGGCTCGGCCCGGTGAAGTCTTCAGCCCGGGCCTTATGGTGCGTCTTTTGTAGGCCCGTTGGGCCAGGTGAAGCCTTCAGTCTAGGCCTTGTAGTTCGTCTTTGTAGGCCGTCTCGGCCAGGTGAAGTCTTCAGTCTAGGCCTTGCGGTTCGTCTTTTGTAGGTCGGCGCCTTCAGGTCCGACGTGCTGTCGGTGATCCAAAACCCTCTGAAAACGCCGCACCCTCAAGACCCAAACTGCAAGGGATGACTGGCAAGCCAACCCTCAATCCAAACATCATGCGGCCAGATCCATGCGCAAGGCCGGCCAAACAATCAAAGCGACGTTCAAGGTGTGGGCATTTTAGAACCAGCCCAGCCCAAAGCCACGCCAAAGAAAAATTGCGCCACGCGCCCAAGTAATCTGGGGCCACACCCTAAAATCCAAACATGACCGACCCGACCCCCAACGCCCCCGATTTCAAGCCTGCTGCGACGGCCAGCGGGGCACAGCCCGACCACAAAGTCAGCAACTTCCTGCGCCAGATCATCGAAAAAGACATCGAGCAAGGCACCTACGCCAGCCGCCGCTGGGCAGGCAGCCCCGGCGACGCCGCGCACCACGCTGCGGGCCAGCCCGACCCGGCCAAGATCCGCACCCGCTTTCCGCCCGAGCCCAACGGCTATTTGCATGTGGGCCACGCCAAAAGCATCTGCATCAACTTTGGGCTGGCCAAGGAAT
>NZ_CALBEX010000467.1 GCF_937889215.1 uncultured Limnohabitans sp. | reverse complement strand
CGCTTCAGATCACCCAAGTCGATCCCCAAGCCAAAGTCTTTCAATGACTGGTTGATGAAACTGGCATGGCGAGACTCGTCTCGCGCCATGTAACGCATCAACTGTTTGATGTCGGGGTTCTCTACATTTTTGAAAATTTCGTTGTACAAAATACAACCGGAAAACTCGGAGGTCAGCGATGAAATCAGAAAATCCAGAAACTCTTGGCGCATTTCCGGGCTGACTTGCGAGAATCTTTCTGCCACTTCTTTGGCAAACTCCGCATCGCGTTGAAAGTGATCGTGGTTGTTGTCACCCTCGTATTCCGCCATCATTTTGTCCCACTCAGCGCGCATGGGGGACATGTCCAATTTGTCCATGGCCGCAAAGTCTGTGGTGTAAAAGCGTGGGCTGAGCATGGTGCTCTCAACGGCTTTTTGGGATGCTTTTTCAGCGCTGTCAATGGTGGATGGGGTTTGCATAAATGGTTACCAGTTTCTGAAAATAGGGGCAGCTGTGGCTTTACTCAGGTCGCATGGCTAAAAACCTTGAGAATTCAGCTGTATTAGTCGGTCCAAAAGACTCCAAATCCACCCGTTGGCCAGTGCTTGGGTCAAACAAAGTGACGCGGCCATCCACGCGGGCAATCAAATCAAAGGGCAAGTCAGAACCTATGCCCCGTGAATACCTTTCACGCGTGAGTGCGCGAAGCGCGCCGCGCACAAAACCTTGCTCGCCTTGCAAAACCGTCAAGGTTTTTCCAGTCACACCGTCCTCCACACGGACACCACCGTCGGTGTGATCCTGGAAAACCAATGACCGTTGGACTGTTGGAGCTGCGGCTTTTTGGTCCGGACCGTTGCCGGTGATGCGAATCAGACCAACGGAAATCAGTGAGAACGCGATGATGCCAGCCGCGCAATACAAAACCCACCGCGGAAAGTGATCCGTTCTGGCTTTGCGCGTCAAGCCTGACGATTGAGAAAGGTTCATGTCAAACTCACTTGGAGGTCATTTGAACTGGGTTTGCCGGTATTGACGGAAGAGGTCGCGTTGACAGGCAGACCCGTATTGTGTGTCCATGCTTCACTCAATTTGACCGACACCTCTTGCACATTGGGGATGGCACGCAGGGTGGGCTCGGGCTTTTCCACTTTCCAGGGCCTCACACTGGGCCATAAATGAATCCACGCAATGCGGTCAGAGCCTTTCAGCGCCAAAGTGATGTCACCAAAGCCGTCCTTCAACATCCGAACATCCGCTGAGGCCACTTGTTTCAAAGGGAAGTTGAACGACACGGTGAACACGATGCCCAAGCGCATGACCACGCGCTTGTTGGTCAGGGTGTAAACCGTCGTGCGAGAGGTCATGTAAGCCATCAGCCAAACGGAACCCAGGCCGATGAGGGTCAGCGGCGCAATCCATTTGATCGACAGCAGCACCGCCATGACACCTGCGCCTTCTTCCAGAGCTGGCCACGCGCAGGCCACAATGAGCACCGCAAAATAGACGACCAACTTTTTGATGTGAAAGGCCGAAGAGGCCAGGGTTGCGACATCTGGCGAGCCTTGCCAAACAATGAACTCATCGGACGGCAGCCTCTCGGGCAAACCGTACTCTGGTTCAAACTCGTATTCATGACCAAGGTTTTCGATGGGCATTTGATTCCTCTTCAGCTGTTCATTCAACACGTGTGGCCGTGAAACCTTAAATCAGAGGTTCACTGCGTTTGGCATCGGCATACAAAGTGCCGCCGCCGTAATAAGCACTGATTTTTTCTTCTTCCAATTTGGTGACTTGGTCTGGGTTTTTCAGTCCAGGCACATCCGCAAAATGGCGAGCATAGACAGCATGCACTTCAACTTGGTTTCTGCGAATTAGGGAAAACGTGATGGGCAGCAAAACAGTGCGTCCGCCGTCGATTTCGACTTCCAAATAACGGAACATCATTTCAGCAGAATCGATCCAAATGTCTTTGACTGTGCCGCCCTGTTTGCCGTCGCCAGCCATGACGGGCAAGCCGCGTGGATCGACGTCTTGCTTTGCGACGGTGTAATCGCTGGCGATCCGCAAAGGTTGAATCAGGGGAACACCATGGGATGTCCGCTCAGGGACATCTTCGCGCATGGTGTAAGCGCCAGGGCCGACGGATGCCGTCATGGCGTTTCCGGTGGGCTCGATGGGTGCGCCTCCACGACCCGTTGCCACAGCGTTGTAAGCCGGCTCTTTGCGCGTCAGGTCAGGCACTGTGACGGTTTTACCACCTTCGAGTAAGTAAGTTTTGGGGGACGGGATTGGGAATCCTTTGCCCACTGCGCGTCCGCCGGTGCTGGTCTCCAAGGGGTAGCCCTCGCGGTGGCCTTCTGCGACCAGATACCAAATAAGGCCAGCGAAAAATATCCAAAATACATAAAGCAGTATTTGTGCTAAATCGACATAACCAGTGATGTTGCCAACGGTTTGCATAACGTTTTCTCCTTTGAACAATTAAATGCGTGACTCGGTCAAGCCGAGGGTTGAGGGGGCAGCGATTGAAAATGAGGTGCTGCGTTTGACCAGGGGGCCCACAGCAATCAGGGTGAGAAACAACAAAAGCATTTCAACGTGGTAAACCATGCTGTACGCCACCGAGGGGTCCATCAGGCCTTCGCCCAACACACCTTGCGAGCTGAGTGTGTTCACGATGTCGCGCAATGCACCGCCAAAGAACATGGCCACGCCAGCGGCCGCTGCTTGCACCGCGCCCCAAGCGCCCAAAGCTAATCCTATAAAGTTGGACTCGATGCGCATGGCGGTGAACAAAGTGCCCACCGCAAACAAGCCACCGCCAAATCCAATGCCCATGGCACCAAACCTGAACAACCAGCCTGCATCCAAGGGTGCTGAAAAAATCACGGCAGCAAACGCAGGCAAGCCTGCCAATGCCCCATAGGCAGCCAGGCGCATCGGGTCTTCGCCTTTGGCCAGTTGACGGCCTGCGGCATAAAACCCCAACAAGCCACCGGCTGACAACATGGCCGTCAGTGCACTGGTGGCACCCACACTCAATTTCAGAATTTCACCGCCATAGGGCTCCAGCACAATTTCTTGCATGTTGAAACCCATGGTGCCCAAAGCCGTGGCCCACAAAAACCGCTTGGCGTTGGGCAGTGCGATGAATTCGGCCCAAACCTCTTTGAATGGGCGGCGAATTTCGTTTTTCATGGCTTTCACACGTTCAGGATTGCGAGGCTCTTGCTTCCAAAGCGCAACACCGTTGAGCAGGAACAACAC
>NZ_CALBEX010000466.1 GCF_937889215.1 uncultured Limnohabitans sp. | reverse complement strand
CTCGTGAATTTTCTCTGCTAAAACGCATGGGGCGCTAACCGGTGCACGCCCCAAGAGACCACGCCCAGCAAGCGCCCCTTGAGCAAGCTTGGATTGTCCAATCGCCATCAACTGACACGGCCATTGAGCGATCGTGAACAGATTTCAAATCAAGTTACGCCGTCACAATCCACCCCTCCAGCGGATCACATGGCGGCAGACCATATTGTGGGTGTCCCGCTTCGTGTTGCTGCTGCGCCCAAGCCGCTTGCATCAGGCACAAGGTGGCGTCGAGTGCGTCGCCACTGGCGTCGTCGGCCAGGCGGCCGAGCAGCGCGTTGCTGGCTACCAGACGCAGGCCCAAGCGGGTTTGGCCGCGCTCCAAGGCGCTCAGCAGTTCACGCCGGGCTAATAAACGGTCTGGCGTTTGTTTGGCTTTGTCGTCGCTTTTGTAACTGCGATTGCCGAGCACTTCACGCGCCAGCAGGCCGGGGTAAGCCTCCAGTGCCACGCGGTTGGGATCGCCCGCATGCAAACCGGGCAAGTGCACGTCTGCTTGGCGCAACAGCGGCACACCCGCGTGCAGCATGTAGGCCACGGGCGGGTTGACCCATTTCATGGAGGGGCTGGAGCCTGCGGGTTTGTCTGCGGCGCGGTGGGCAAACTTGCCGCCCACGGGGCGGGCGTTACAAAACGCTGCAAACTGCTCGCGAATCTGAGCGCGCTCCAATGCGCAGTAATGGTCCATGCAGACGGCCCAGTCGGTGGGCCAGCCCAGGGTCTCGACCAATTCGCGAGGCAGGCCAAATGGCAAGTCAAAACCGCCCACCCAGTCAGCGGGCTGCGCCAGCCATTCGCCAAAGGCGTTCAGGGTTTCAAAGGTCTGCAGGGCTTGCAGTTGCACTCTGCCCTGCCGGGCTTGGCCCAGCGCCAGCACGATGGGCTTGCGTTTCGTGGGGCTGCTGGAGAAGTCACAGCCGATGAGCTGCATGGTGTTTGGTGCTTGGGGGGTGCCATGGATCCCTGCCTTGGCGGGGATGACGAGCAGGGGTCTGAGTGGTCAGGCCCGGCCAATGATGCAGGCGGTGGCCATCAGCTCTTCGAGCAAGGCGAGCGAGACTGAGCCCGAAACATTGTAGGGGTCGAGCTCGGCACGCTCGGAGTATTTGAGCAGGATGTTGGTGTTGACGCGGGACGCATCAACCTGACCCATGGTCCATCCCCCGAAACGGCGCTCGGAAATTTCTTCGTAGTGCAACAACACCACATCCTCGTGGCGCGGGTCTTTTTGGATGTGGCCGTAGAGCTCGCTCACGGCGTTGCGCCCGCCTTCGATGGCTTGCAAAAAGATACCGTCGCCGTAGCACAGGATGCCCGTGATGCCGCTGGGCGGGTTGTATTGGCGTGATTGGGCCAAGATGGCCTGGATGGTGTCAAGGCTCGGATCAACCGTGCGGCTGGCATAAAGCAATCGAACCAACATGGATCAGTTCCTTCCAGGAATCAAAGCTAAAAATTCACGACGCAGGTTCACGTCTTTCAGGAAGGCGCCGCGCATGACCGAGTTGATCATTTTGCTGTCCATGTCCTTGACGCCACGCCAGCCCATGCAGTAGTGGCTCGCCTCCATCACAATAGCCAATCCATCGGGCTGGGTTTTGCGTTGGATCAAGTCAGCGAGTTGGACCACCGCTTCTTCTTGAATTTGCGGCCGGCCCATGATCCATTCGGCCAGACGGGCGTACTTGGACAGGCCAATCACGTTGGTGTGCTCATTGGGCAGCACCCCGATCCAGATCTTGCCGATCACTGGACACAGGTGGTGGCTGCAGGCGCTGCGCACGGTGATAGGGCCCACAATCATCAACTCGTTGAGGTGCTCGGCGTTGGGGAACTCGGTGATGTCGGGGCCTTCGACATAGCGGCCCTTGAACACTTCTTTGAGGTACATCTTGGCCACACGGCGAGCGGTGTCGCCTGTGTTGTGGTCGTTCACGGTATCGATGACCAGGCTGTCAAGCACGCCGGCCATCTTGTCGGTGACTTCGTCGAGCAGCTTCTCCAACTCGCCGGGTTCGATGAATTGGGCGATGTTGTCGTTGGCGTGAAAGCGTTTGCGGGCTGCTTGAATGCGCTCGCGGATCTTGACAGAGACAGGAACGCCTTCGTCTTCGGGCGTTGCGGCAGAAGCAGTCATGGCGTCTGAGGGGTTCATTAACATGCGCGACATCGTAACAGCGATTGAGCGACGCACAGTGACAAGGGTCATCCTATCGAACAAGCGTTCAGTAGCGGTGACCCGTGATCAGGAGCGCCAGCCGCATCAGCCCGAAAGCGATGACATCGCGCAAGCGCGTATGCCAGTGCCTTTGGTTGAAGTCTGCCGTGACGGGTGTACTCTGGGATTCAATCACTTGGCACAAGCGCTGATGCAAACGCCGGGCAAACCGCTTGTCGGCCACCACCACGTTGGCCTCTCGCGCCAGCAGCAAACTGAGCGGATCGAGGTTGGACGAGCCCACCGTGGCCCAGGGACGGTCATTGTCGGGGTCCACCACGGCCACTTTGGCGTGCAAAAAACTCACGTCGTATTCGTAGATTTCGACCCCGGCGGCCAGCAGCGCACCGTAAACCGGACGGGCTGCGTGGTATTGCATGAAGTACTCGTACCGCCCTTGCAGCAACAAGCGCACGCGCACCCCGCGCCGAGTGGCATGCACCAAGGCCTGGCGCAGCCTGCGCCCGGGTAAAAAATAGGCATTGGCGATCAACACCTCGTGCCGGGCCAGTCCTATGGCTTTCAGGTAGGCCCGCTCGATCTGGCTGCGGTGCAGCACGTTGTCACGCAGCAGCAAGGCGGCGCGGCTGGAGGGCGGTGAGCCGTCGGGCAAGGGCAAGGGCTGCTTCCATGGCAATGGCAGGCCCGCAGTTTTGAACGAGCGCAAGGCCTGCGGTATCTTGCGCTCACGCGCGTGTTGTGCGCCCTGCAAGCGCCACCACAGCTGGGACATGCTGTCTTGGATGTGGCCCACCAGTTCGCCTTGCGCACTGACGGCAAAATCCAGCCTTGGCTTGGCCAGGGTGCCGTGGTGCGGGTCGTACCAATCGTCCAGGATGTTGATGCCACCACAAAAGGCGGTATGCCCGTCCACCACGCACAGCTTGCGGTGCAGCCGCCGCCAGCGGTTGGGCATCAACAAGCCCAAGGTGCCCAAGGGGGCATACACCCGCCAGTCGACGCCCGCTTGCGCAAAGCGCGTGCGCCACACTTCGGGCAAATGGGGGGTGCCCACGCCGTCCACCACCAGCCACACACGCACACCGCGCAGGGCCGCCCGCTCCAGCGCCTCAGCCACCCTGAGCGCTGCGCCATGGACGTTAAAAATATAGGTCTCCAGCATCACATGTGAGCGTGCTTGGTCGAGCGCCGCGACCAGTGCGTCAAAGTAGGCCAGGCCCCCTTCAATGAGCCTGATCTGATGGCCGTCACGCAGCGTCGGGTTGTGCCGCATGTTCAATCATTCCAAGTGAATTCAGCGACCAGTGGCAAATGGTCCGACATGCGCCGCCAGATGCGCCCTGAAGGCACCATGGCGTGCACTGGCGTCAGGCCTCGGGCGTACACATGGTCGAGCTGGTTCAGGGGCAAGCGCGAGGGGTAGGTGGGCGTGGGTTGCTCGCGCCACTCGCGAAAACCGGCCTGCGCCATGCGCCGCCCCAAGCCTGTGCCCCAATCATTGAAGTCGCCCGCCACCAGCACCGGCTCGTGGGCCGGGATGTCTTGTGCGATGTGCGCCAGCAGCAACGCCAACTGGCGCACGCGGCTGGCGGGCACCAACCCCAAGTGCACCACCAACACATGCACCACGCGGTCCACCACCTCCAGTCGGGTGTGCAAAAAACCGCGCTGTTCGAAACGGTGGTCCGAGATGTCGCGGTGCTGGTGCGAGAGCACGGGCCAGCGCGAGAGCAAGGCGTTGCCATGCTCGCCGTGGCGCGTGATGGCGTTGGTGCAGTAAATGGCCTCGTAACCCTCAGGGGCCAAATATTCGGCCTGCGGCATGCTGGGCCAATGCTTGAAATAAGCCGCCTCGCGGCGGTGTTCGCGGCGCACCTCTTGCAGGCAGACGATGTCGGCGTCGAGCTGCTCCACCGCATGGCCCAGGTTGTGTATCTCCAGCCGCCGCGCTGGGCCCAGGCCTTGCACGCCTTTGTGAATGTTGTAGGTGACCACCCGCAATACAGGGTGCTCGTGGCGCTCGGGCTTCATGGCGAAGAGGATGCCAAAAACCGCGGCAGCATCAAGATGGCTTCAGCATTGGAGGGCGAAAAGCATTGGTCGGCTGCAGCGTGCCACGGCAACCATTGGGCTTCGGTGTGCTCGCGGGGGCTGAGCACCACAGGGAGGCGTTGCGGCACACACAGGCCGAACACGCGCTCGGTGTTGCGGCTCACTTCGGGCGCATAGCGCCAGCGCCAAGCGGGGTAAATGTCGTACACGTTTTCCAGTTCCCAGTCTTGCAGTTGGCAACTGGTGTGCAGGGCGTCGATGCCAGTTTCTTCCTGCACTTCGCGTATGGCCGTGTCGAGCCAGCTTTCTTCGGGGTGGTCCTTGCTGCCCGTGACCGATTGCCAGGTGCCCCAATCGGTGCGCCGGATCAACAACACATCCTGCTCAGGCGTGTAAATGAGCACCAACACCGACTCCGGAATTTTGAAGGTATCTGGCGATGGGGGCAGCGGGTTGGCCATGGGCGGGGCGGACTCCAAAAGTATGACCACAACAAAATTTCATTGTAGTCAGCACTGTCTGGCTGCAGGGCAGAAAGCACTTGGGTGCGGCCGCGCTGACAGCACCTCTGAGCAAGTCATGCCTGGCGTCGTTTGCTGGGCATGACCGCCAGCAGGTGTGTTTTTTGCAGTGGTTTCGACAAGAAGGCGTTCATGCCTGCGGCCATGGCCTTTTCGGCCGCATCGTTAATCACATCGGCCGTGAGGGCCACGATCGGCACTTGACCGCGTGCACCTGGCATGGCGCGGATCTGGCGGGCACTGGTCAGGCCGTCCATCACCGGCATGTGGATGTCCATCAGCACCAGATCAAAATCGGACAGGCCGGCCTGTGTCAGCGCTTGTTGGCCATTCTCAGCAAAGCTGACTTGGTGGCCCATGCTTTGCAGCAACAAGCCCACGACCTTGCGATTGACCGGATGGTCTTCGGCCACCAACACGTGCAAACTGTCCACGGGAAATACCGGTTCTTCTGCATCAGGGGCCATGGCGTCTGGTGCGTCAGGCTGTGCACCAACAGACTCAGGTGCTGTGGCGGATGTTGTGGCGGGTGCCAGCGGCGTGCTCAGTTTCAAGGTCATCAGGGTGCCCTGCC
>NZ_CALBEX010000465.1 GCF_937889215.1 uncultured Limnohabitans sp. | reverse complement strand
GCCATGGACAGCCTGCCTCTGGTCAACACCTTGCACAAAGCCATCGCGCTGGACCGCATTGACACGGCGCTGCAAACCGGGGCCCTGCAGGCCTTGGCCGTGACCGCATCCAGCTACTCCAGCGGCGTGCATTGGACTTTTTGCCAAACACGCGACGGCCAGCCCATTCCCTGGAGTCGGCCTGGCCGACGGGCGGAACAGCAACCCATCACCATTGAGCATTTGATGGCCTCCAGCGCCATCCCCTTCATTTTTCCGGCCACACCCTTGTGGGTCGATGGCGGCATGGAGTTTTTCGGCGACGGCTCGATGCGCCAAATCTCCCCCCTTTCAGCGGCTGTGCACTTGGGTGCCGACCGGGTATTGGCCATCGGCGTCGGCCAGCCCCAACGCTCGACTCATGGTGCCATCAGCCGGGTCAACGACCACCCCTCGCTGGGCACGATCGCCGGGCATGCGATGGCCAGCGTGTTCCATGACACCCTGGAGGCCGACGTGGAGCAGGTCAGTCGCATCAACCAATCGCTGCAAGCCTTGCCTGAAGCGGTGCGGGCAGAAATGCCTTTTCGCTCGGTACAGGTGCTGACGCTGCAACCCAGCGCTTCGCTGGACGCTTTGGCGCAAGCGCATGTGCACGCCTTGCCAACGTCGATTCTTCGGGTCCTGGAAGGTTTAGGGGCTTTGCAAGGCAGCGGGGCGGCGCTGGCCAGTTATTTGCTCTTTGAGCCAGGCTTCATTCAGGCGCTCATGGCCTTGGGGCGGGCCGATGTCCAGGCCCGAGCGGACGAGATTTACACATTTCTGTCATCGAGCGCGCCTGCTGCGGTGCGATAATGATCGATTCAATCTGGAGACACATCGCCGTGGAAACTACCCCGAGTGGGTAGCTTTCGGACGCCTTGAGCACCCTGCCCATCGTTCGAAAGCTGCCGCACCCCCTTCGCTGCCCCTTAGAACTTTTGGCACTTGGCCATTTTTGGATTCGCCATGCTCAACATCTTCACCCTGGTCAACGGCCGCCTCTTCCAAGAAGAGATCGAGTCGTTGGAAGAACTCTCCCGCTTTCAGCCCATTTGGGTCGATCTGGAGTCGCCCACGCTGGACGAAAAACGCTGGATCAAGCAATACTTCGGCCTCCTCATCCCGGAAGACGCGATGGACGAGGACATCGAAGAATCCGCACGTTTTTACGAAGAAGACAACGGCGAGTTGCACATCCGCTCTGACTTCTTGATCGCTGATGATGATGAGCCCCGCACTGTGCGCTGCGCTTTTATCTTGAACCAGCACAACGCCAACCTGAAAAGCCAAGGCGTGCTGTTTTCCATCCACGACGAAGACGTGCCGGTGTTTCGCCTTTTGCGCATGCGTGCTCGGCGGGCACCCGGGCTGATCGAAGACGCCAAGGATGTGCTGCTCAAACTGTTTGATGCCGATGCCGAATACTCAGCGGACACGCTTGAAGGCATTTACGACCAGCTCGAAAAAGTGGGCAACACTGTGCTGTCGGGTGATGTGACCGACGCCATGGCCAGCGAAGTACTGGGCGCGATTGCACGGCAAGAAGACATGAACGGCCGCATCCGGCGCAACGTGATGGACACGCGCCGCGCCCTTAGCTTCATGATGCGCTCCAAAATGCTGAATGCCGAGCAGTTTGAAGACGCGCGCCAGATCATGCGCGACATCGACTCGCTCGACTCGCACACGGCCTTTTTGTTCGACAAGATCAACTTCTTGATGGACGCCACCGTCGGCTTCATCAACATCAACCAGAACAAGATCATCAAAATCTTTTCGGTGGCCAGTGTGGCCTTGCTGCCACCCACCTTGATCGCCAGCCTGTACGGCATGAACTTCCAGTACATGCCCGAGCTGTCGCAAAAATGGGGCTACCCCTTTGCCCTGACCTTGATGATCGCCAGCGCCGTGGTGCCCATGTGGTATTTCCGTCGCCGCGGCTGGCTCAAGTGAGCGGCGGCTTTCAGGCTTGCCGGTTGTTCAGCCACTGCGACAAGATGGCCAAGCTGTAGCGGCTGGCCACCTCGCGAATGAAGCGTTGAAAATCGGTCTGCGCCGCATCGTCTGCGCGGTCCGAAATGGTGCGCACCGCAGCAAAAGGCACAGCATAGTCGTGGCACACCTGTGCCACCGCGGCACCCTCCATCTCCACAGCCAAAGCGTCGGGCAAAGCCAGCCGCAGGCCTTGGCTCTCGGCCGAAGTGGCGACAAAGCGATCGCCACTGATCACCAAGCCGTGGTGCACCCGGGGAGAAGCCAAACGAAACTGGGCCAAGGTGTCGGACCCCAAATGGCGTTCAGCATCGCGCAGCACCTGCTGGGTGGCCACAATCAGTTGCGCCGACAAGACACCATCGGCCGCGAAGCGGGCGCGGCCATACAGAGGCACCTCGTAGCGAGGAAACAGAGGGGAAGCGTCCATGTCGTGCTGCACAAAACTGTCTGCCACCACCACATCCCCGACCTGAACACCGCTCCCCAAACCACCGGCCACGCCGGTGAACACCAATGCGCTCACTCCAAAGCGTTCCAACAACACCGTGGCCGTGGTCGCCGCAGCCACCTTGCCGATGCGTGAGAGCACCGCCACCACCGAATGACCCTGCCAATGGCCCACCCAAAAATCTCGGCCAGCCACACTGACCCGCTGCTCGTCGGGCATGGCCGCCAACACGGCCGCCAACTCTTCTTGCATGGCACTCATGATGCCGATCACGGCCATGACAGGTTCCTTCTTCTCACGTCAAAAAAAAGCGGTCCGTAGACCGCTTGGGTGTGCGCCAGCCGAGCTGGCTTTGCACGCCTTACCCTGAAAAATCAGGCTTTGTTGCGCAATTCGCGCCGCAAAATTTTGCCCACGGGAGTTTTCGGCAACTCATCGCGGAATTCGATCACGCGGGGTTGCTTGTAAGCGGTCATGTTCTCTCGGCAATAGGCCAAGATCTGGGCCTCGGTCAGCGCCGGGTCTTTTTTGACCACCACCAGTTTCACCGTCTCGCCTGTTTTCTCGTCAGGCACGCCGATGGCGGCGCACTCGAGCACACCCGGACAAGCCGAAGCCACTTCTTCCACCTCGTTGGGGTAAACGTTGAAACCACTGACCAAAATCATGTCCTTCTTGCGGTCCACAATTTTGAAGAAGCCTCTCGCATCCACTGTGCCCACATCGCCCGATTTGAAGTAACCATCGGGGGTCATGACCTTGGCGGTCTCATCGGGGCGCTGCCAATAACCGGCCATCACTTGCGGGCCTTTGATGGCGATCTCGCCGGGCTGGCCCAGTTCGGTCACTTCCTGCCCTTCATCGTCCAGCAGCTTCATCCAGGTGCCGGGCAATGGCACGCCGATGGTGCCCGTGAATTCAGTGCTCGTGGTCAGATTGCAACTGGCCGAGGGGCTGGTTTCGGACAAGCCATAACCTTCGCAAATCGGGCAGCCTGTTTTTTCGAGCCACAGCTTGGCCACGTTGGGGGTGACGGCCGTGCCGCCGCCCAAGGACACTTTCAGGTTGGACCAGTTGACAGTGCCAAAATCCGGGTGATTGGCCAAGCCATTGAACAAGGTGTTGACGGCCGGAAAACTGTGAAAGGTGTGCTTGGACAACTCCTTGAGCACCGCTGGCAAATCACGCGGATTCGGGATCAGAATGGTTTTTCCGCCCATGCGCAGGCCCAGCATCATGTTCACTGTGAAAGCGAAGATGTGGTACAGCGGCAAAGCACAGACATTGGTGGGCTGCTCGCCCGCCGGGATGCGCGTCATGACAGGCGCGTTCCAAGCCTCAGACTGCAAAACGTTGGCGATCACGTTGCGGTGCAAAAGCACTGCACCCTTGGACACGCCGGTGGTGCCGCCCGTGTATTGCAGCACCGCAATGTCGTCGGCTGACAATTCGGGCTTGCGAAACGCTTGCTGTCGCCCCTTGGACAAAGCTTCGTTGAAACGAACGGCTTTGGGCAGGTGAAAAACGGGCACCATCTTTTTGACGCTGCGCACCACGTAGTTGACCAAACTGCCTTTGAGCGCCCCCAAACGGTCCCCCATCGAAGCCAGCACCACATGCTGCACAGGCGTTTGCGCAATGCACTTCTCAAGTGTGGCGGCGAAGTTTTCGATGATCACAATCGCCTTGGCCCCTGAGTCCTTGAGTTGATGCTCAAGCTCTCGGGCGGTGTAGAGCGGGTTCACATTGACCACCACGAAGCCGGCCCGCAAAACAGCGGCCACAGCCACGGGGTATTGCGGCACATTCGGCATCATGATGGCGACGCGATCGCCCTTGCTCAAACCCAAAGATTGCAAATAGGCCGCCATGGCCAAGCTCTCCTGGTCGGTCTGGGCATAGCTGATGTCCTTGCCCATGAAGCTGTAGGCCGTTCTGCTGGCGTACTTGGCAAAGCTCTCTTCGAGCAAGCCCACCAGTGAGCTGTAAGGCGTGAAGTCGATGTCGGCGGGAATGCCTTCAGGGTAACTGTTGAGCCAAACGGGATTCGAATTCATATGAGGTTCTCCTGCAAGTCATTCTACCTGATGACTGACAGCAAACTGACGCGCAGACCTACTGGATTTCCCGAGGTTTAACCCTCAGGCGGTCTGAAAACAACCCGAGAATCTGCTTATGCAGAAAGGCCCCGTGTTCAAGCCTTCAATGCCATCAACACCTCGTCGAGCATCTTCTTGGCATCGCCAAACAACATGCGGTTGTTGTCTTTGTAAAACAGCGGGTTGTCCACGCCGGCGTAACCGCTGGCCATGGAACGCTTCATGACAATGCTGGTGCGGGCCTTCCAGACTTCAAGCACCGGCATGCCGGCGATCGGGCTGCTCGGGTCGTCTTGGGCTGCGGGGTTCACGATGTCGTTGGCACCGATCACGATGGCCACGTCGGTGTCCGGGAAGTCGTCGTTGAGTTCGTCCATCTCGAACACGATGTCGTAAGGCACTTTGGCTTCGGCCAAGAGCACGTTCATGTGGCCAGGCATGCGGCCGGCCACGGGGTGGATGCCAAAGCGCACATTGACGCCTTTTTCGCGCAGGTGCTTGGTGATTTCAAACACCGTGTGCTGGGCTTGCGCCACGGCCATGCCATAGCCGGGCACGATGATCACGTTCTTGGCGTCGCGCAGCATCTCGGCGGTCTCGCCGGCCAAGATGGGGCTGACTTCACCTACGGGCTCAGCCGATTCACCAGCAGCCTTGGGCGCTGCGGCCGTGGTGCCAAAGCCCCCGGCGATCACGCTGATGAAACTGCGGTTCATGGCGTTGCACATGATGTACGACAAAATCGCCCCGCTGGAGCCGACCAGCGCACCGATCACGATCAGCAAGTCGTTGCTCAGCATG
>NZ_CALBEX010000464.1 GCF_937889215.1 uncultured Limnohabitans sp. | reverse complement strand
TTTTCACGATGTCGTGCCCACCACGCTTGAGGCGGTCGATCTGCTCGTCGGTCATGCCCTGCGCCAACCTTGCCAGTTCTTCGTTTTGGCCAAAGAAGTTGTCGCGGTTGTAGCGCCCGTCCTTGGCGGCAAAGGTCTGCATCTGGCCGTCCACCGTGTTGGCAAAAGCGCGCAGCAAAGCGCCCGAGGTGTCACGCGCCAGCAGACCGTCCCAGTCGCTGCCCCAGACCAGCTTGATCACGTTCCAGCCTGCACCTGCAAACAGCTTTTCCAGCTCGTCGATGATGCGACCGTTGCCGCGCACCGGGCCGTCCAGGCGCTGCAAGTTGCAGTTGACCACCCACACCAGGTTGTCGAGTTTTTCGCGCGCGGCCAGTGTCAGGGCGCTCATGCTCTCGGGCTCGTCCATCTCGCCGTCGCCAAACACGCCCCACACCTTGCGTGCGCTGCAGTCTTGCAGCTGGCGGTGCGTCAGGTAGCGCATGAAGCGGGCGTGGTAGATCGAGCTGATCGGCCCCAAGCCCATGGAGCCCGTAGGGAACTGCCAAAAGTCGGGCATCAGCCAAGGGTGCGGATAACTCGACAAACCGCGCGCGCCGCTGTCGGGTGCGGTGATCTCTTGGCGGTAATGCAGCAAGTCCGCCTCGCTCAAGCGGTCTTCCAAAAAGGCGCGGGCGTACACCCCGGGGGCGCTGTGCGGCTGGAAGAACACCAGATCGCCTTGGTGCTGCTCGGTGCGCGCATGAAAAAAGTGGTGAAACCCGGTTTCGAACAAATCGGCCACGCTGGCGTAACTGGCGATGTGCCCGCCCAACTCGCCATAGGCTTGGTTGGCGCGCACCACCATGGCCAGCGCGTTCCAACGCATGATGGCCACCAGCCGCTCTTCGGTGGCCAAGTCGCCGGGAAACACCGGCTGGTCATCGACCGCGATGGTGTTCATGTAGGGCGTATTCAGCTCGGGTTGCCAGCCGGTGCGGTGCTGCCGCGCCACGCGGGCCAGCTCGTCCAGAATCTGGCGGGCACGCTCAGGGCCTTGCGAGCCGATCAGCGCCAGCAAAGCCTCGCGCCACTCTGCGGTTTCTTCGGGGTCGATGTCGCCTGTGTTCATCAGGGTGCGGAGCAAGGGTTCAAAGGGTGCGTTCATAGATATGACTCTACAGATGCAGGCGGCGCATGTGCTGCGTATTTACACCTCTCCAGCCACAATTTAAAGCACAATATGCCGAAATTAAAAGGAATTCAGCACATGATTCTGGACAACGTGGATTTGAAGATACTGGACGAACTGCAGCGCGACGGCGCACTGTCCAACGTGACGCTGGCCAAACGCATTGGCTTGTCGCCCTCGCCATGTCTGGCCCGCGTGAAGGCGCTGGAGTCGGGCGGCGTGATTCAGCGATACGTGGCTCTGGCCAGCGCGGCAGCGCTGGGGCTGGGCCTCACGGTGTTCATCTCGATCAGCCTCAAGACCCAAAGCAAAGCCACCTTGGCCGACTTTGAGGCGCACATTGCCCAACACGACGAGGTGATGGAGTGCTATTTGATGACCGGCGACAGCGACTATTTGTTGCGCGTAGCGGTGCGCGACATGGCGGCGCTGGAGCGCTTCATTCTGGAGCAGCTTTCACCGATTCCTGGCGTAGAAAAAATCCGCTCCAGCTTTGCGCTCAAGCAGGTGCGCTACAAAACGGCGCTGCCGCTGGGTTTGGGGTGAAGGTGAAGCGCTTTCAGCCCTGAGCCTCGGCCTCCGGCCACAAACTCGGAAAATAAAAGCGCAGCGCGTGCTGCGGCACACCCAATCGCAGCTTGCCGTGGGGCGAATCGCTTTCCAGCAACCCCCTTTTGAGCAAAGCCGACACCTGCGCCGTGGCCAAGCGTTCGCCCAAACCCAGCATGGCTTTGAAGTCGGCCCGGTCCAGCTCGGCCTGCGACGCAAACAGGTAATGCAGCGCCCGCAAAGCTTCGGCGCGCACGCCTTGCTTGACCACCCGCTCTTCATAGGCCAAGCACGCCGCCATGCGGTCCTTCATGCCATCGAGTGACAGCAAGCCCGACATGAAGTCGACTTGGTCGATGCACAAGCCCAGCACGTAATCGATCCAGCGAATCAAACCCGACTCGGTCAGGTTGCCCCGGCCATCCAGATCGCCTGCCCGGGGTTCATCGGCTGCTGCCAAGTTGGCGTAATACGCTTCGTGTGTGCGGGCAAAGCCCCGTAAAGGCGACCACAAACCGTTGGTCAAGCCCATATGGCCCAACACCAAATGGCTGTGCAGCCGCACCACACGCCCGTTGCCGTCTGCAAAAGGGTGAATCCAGGCCAGCCGCTGGTGCGCCGCCGCCATGGCCACCAGCTGCAGCTCGCCTCGGCGCAAGCCCGAATACACAGAGGACCACCGCGCTAAAAAAGCTGGCAAAGCCGCCGCAGCGGGCGCGGCATGCCGCCCCACACTGACCTCGCGTTCACGCAAAGCACCGGGCTGCAAGGTTTGCGGGCCAGAGGGTGATTCAAGCTGGCGATCGGCTTCGGGCAAGCGGGCGAACAAATCCTGGTGGATGTCGCAGACGGTCTGCATCGACCAGACTTGGGCACCGTCCCACGCAGGCCACAGCGCCTCCAATTGCGACTCGGTCGCCATGTGCGCCAGCGCCATGCGTTGGCGGCGGGCCTTGTCGGCGTCCTGGGCGTAATCGTTGCGCAGGGCTTGCTCGATCTCCAGCGGCAAGGTGTGCTGACCCTCGATCTTGTTGGAGTAATACGAGTTCATGGCCCGCAACGATGAGCGCAGCCCCGGCAGCGCTCCGCTCGGGCACCAGCCCGACAAACGGTCTGCCTTGCGGATCAGATCATGCGAACGCTCCAGCAGGGGCCCCATGCGGTGCTCAGCGGGCAGCAAGGGCTCCATCTGGGCAGGATGGTCATAAAGCTGAAATTTTTGCGACTTTGACATAAGACGCAAGTCTATGTCATGTAAAGATATTTACCAAATCATGCGGGAAATTTTGCGACTTTGAATGCGAGTTCAAATGCG
>NZ_CALBEX010000463.1 GCF_937889215.1 uncultured Limnohabitans sp. | reverse complement strand
TGAATGCGCTGGGCAGCACCGGCTTCATCGATCACGTCAATCGCCTTGTCGGGCAACTGGCGGTCGTTGATGAACTTGGCCGACAACTCGGCTGCGGCCTGCAATGCGGCAATCGTGTATTTGACGCTGTGGTGGTCTTCAAAGCGGCTCTTGAGGCCTTTGAGGATGTCCACGGTCTCGGACACGGTGGGCTCGACCACGTCCACTTTCTGGAAACGGCGGCTCAGGGCAGCGTCTTTTTCGAAGATGCCACGGTACTCGGTGAAGGTGGTCGCACCGATGCACTTGAGCTGGCCGCTGGACAGCGCAGGCTTGAGCAGGTTGGACGCGTCGAGCGTGCCGCCAGAAGCTGCGCCCGCACCGATCAAGGTGTGGATTTCGTCGATGAACAAAATGCCGTTGGGCTTGTCCTTGAGCGACTTGAGCACGCCCTTGAGGCGTTGCTCGAAGTCACCCCGGTACTTGGTGCCAGCCAGCAGTGCGCCCATGTCCAGCGAATACACCGTGGCTTCGGCCAGGATGTCGGGCACAGTGCCCTGCGTGATGCGCCAGGCCAGGCCTTCGGCAATCGCCGTTTTGCCCACACCGGCTTCACCCACCAGCAGCGGGTTGTTTTTGCGGCGGCGGCACAGGATTTGGATCGTGCGTTCGACTTCGTATTCACGGCCAATCAGCGGGTCGATCTTGCCTTCTTTGGCCGCCTGGTTCAGGTTGTTGGTGAACTGCTCCAGAGGCGAGGCTTTTTCGTTGCGCTCACCGCCGTTGGCCTCTTCGGCTTCATTGCTGGCGGGCGCGTCGGATTTGGCCGCTTCGGGCGGGTCGGTCTTGCGAATGCCGTGGGCGATGAAGTTGACCACATCCAGGCGCGTGATGCCTTGCTGGTGCAAGTAATACACGGCGTGAGAATCTTTTTCACCAAAAATGGCCACCAGCACGTTGGCACCGGTAACTTCTTTTTTGCCGTTTCCGGTGGACTGTACATGCATGATGGCACGCTGGATCACGCGCTAGAAACCCAGCGTGGGTTGGGTGTCCACCTCTTCAGCGCCAGCCACCTGGGGGGTGTTGTCTTTGATGAAGTTGCTCAAGGCTTTGCGCAGGTCATCGATGTTGGCAGCGCAGGCGCGCAACACCTCGGCAGCGCTGGGGTTGTCCAGCAGAGCCAGCAGCAAATGCTCGACGGTGATGAATTCGTGGCGTTGTTGTCGGGCCTCAACAAAGGCCATGTGCAAGCTGACTTCCAATTCTTGGGCAATCATGTGATTTCCTTATGCCTTGCTGAGAGATAGAGATGAATGGGATGTGGGGGGCATTGGTGTTTATTCAATGGGTTCGCTCACACATTGCAAAGGATGACCGGATTGCTTGGCCGCATCCAGTACCTGATCGACCTTGGTGGCGGCCACGTCCCGGGAATAAACCCCGCAAATGCCTTTGCCGTCCAGGTGGATTTTGAGCATGATTTGGGTGGCTGCTTCGCGGTCTTTGCTGAAAAACTCCTGGATCACCATCACCACGAATTCCATGGGGGTGAAGTCGTCGTTGAGCATCGCCACCTGGTACATCTGGGGCGGTTCTATTTTTTGGGCACGGCGTTCGAGCACCACCGCGTCGCCGCCTTCGGGCGGTAGGGGTGTCACTGTCGGCAGCGTGGGGTTGGAAGTTTTTTTCGTTGCCATGATTTCATTCTATCGATGCTTTCAAGCCCTTTGGGGCTGGGGTAAGAAAAGTCTTTGGGCCTGACGGCCAATCCTGCCGACCCCGGGAAAACCTCACATTGACAAATTCACTCAGAATTACTCAAACTGTTCCATCTAAAAAAAACACGGAGACATCGTATGCCCAGTGGTACGGTCAAATGGTTCAACGATGCCAAAGGTTTTGGTTTCATCCAACCCGACGGCGGCGGTGCAGATGCATTCGCCCACTTTTCGGCCATCCAGATGGCCGGTTTCAAAACCCTCAAAGAAGGCCAAAGGGTCCAGTTTGAACTGACTTCTGGGGCCAAGGGCTTGATGGCCGTGAACATCCTGGCGGACGAGCCCAGCGATTCAAACTTGTTACTGAGCGCTCAGGATACAGAACAATCGAACTCGGCCACCGCCTCCCCGCAGCCCGCAGACGAGCCGCCAACCGTTTCCAAAGCGGCTGAAGACACCTCAGCCAGCTGATCTGCACAGCAACATCCTCGCCGTTTACCAGCGGACGGTCCAATGGCGTGAACAGCCGCTCGGCAAGCGTTATCCTTGGGGACCGAACTTTGCAGCTTTGCACCCCATGACCCAGACCGCTCATCCCTTTTCAAACGTGTCTCTTGGGCTTCGGCTCCAGCTGTCACTGCGGGGCTCACGTACCGCCCCATGGCTGATCGCCTTAGGTTTGCTTGCTGGGGGCTCAGCGCTGGCCCAGCCCCAAGCCCCCCAGCTTGACTTGGCTCGCACGCAGCTCTCTGCGGGCATGCACCGCTTGGAAGTTCAATTGGCCCAAACCCCAATGCAGCGCCAAATCGGGCTGATGTGGCGCAAGAACATGCCGATGCACGAAGGCATGCTGTTTGTGTTCGAGCAAGCAACAACCCAGTGCTTTTGGATGCGCAACACCTTGATCCCCTTGACGGCTGCTTTTGTAGAGAACGATGGCACCATCGTCAACATGGCCGACATGCAGCCTCAAAGCGACGACTCGCACTGCTCTGACAAACCCGTGCGCTTTGTGCTGGAAATGAACCAAGGCTGGTTTGCCAAACGGCAAATCAAACCGGGTTACAAACTCGGCGGCGTGGTGTTCAACAAACGACCCGGCTGAGTGTCAAACACCCCAGACCAGATCGGACGGTTCGGCCACACAGTACTTGAGCAGTTTGACCATGGGGCTGGCGCGTTGCGCCAGTCGCACCGAGTCCAGAGCCTCGTCCATGGCGTCCTGCAGCGCATCTGGCGTCACCTCGGGTGTTTGGGCCTCATGGCTGCGCTCTGCACGGGCCGCCTCATCTTGGGCGACGGCTGACTCCAGTTTGGCAATAGCGGCTGGCACATTTTTCGCCAGAATAATCCCTTGATCGGGGTCGTCACCCAGCATGATTTTGAGCAACCTGCGGGCATCGGCCTCCAGCATGATGAGGTCACTGGTGACTTGGGATTTGAACTTGAACAGCATGGGCACTCCAATCAGGAATGATTCAGCGGCCCACCGTCTCCACACCTTCGTCGTCAACGGCATCGCCCTGAATCAAGGCCTTGAGTTTATAGCTGGCATGGAAGGTCGCGACACGACGTGCATCAATAGGAATGAATTCTCCCGTGCGCGGGTTGCGCCCGGGACGCGCGGCCTTGGTGCGGATCTGGAAATTGCCGAAGCCGGAAATCTTCACATCGTCACCCGCGATCAGGCTGTCCACCATCAGATCAAAAAAAGCATCGACCATGTCCTTGGACTCGCGCTTGTTCAAGCCGATCTGCTCGAACAGTAAATCGGCCAGATGCGCCTTGGTCAAGGCCGGGGTTTCCAGGGATTCAAAACTGATTTGCATGGCACGCAATCAGCTACGCAAGCGCGCAGAAACCCGCTCGGACAGGCTGGCCATGATGGCCCCCATGGCGGCTTCGATCTGGGCGTCGGTCAAAGTGGCCTCGTCGCTGTGCAAGCTCAAACGCACCGCCAGGCTTTTCTCGCCCACAGCCAAGCCGCCAGCGGCTTCAGCCTTGGGGCGATAGACATCGAACAAGACCGCATGGCGCAGCAAACCTTGGGTCGGAGCGCTGTGGATGGCCTGCATCAACTGGGCATGGGTGACCTGCTCGCGCACGATCACGGCGATGTCGCGCTCCACCGCTTGCATCTTGGCAACGGGCTGGGCCACGGGCACGCTGCGCTGGGTGACCGCATCCAAGTCGAGCTCGAAAACGACAGGCGCGTGTGGCAAGTCCCAGGCCTGACGCCAGCGCGGGTGCAATTCACCCACATGACCGATCACCCGGCCTTGCAGCAGCACTTGGGCCGAGCGTCCGGGGTGCAAGGCGGGGTGTTCAGCGGCCACGAATTCGGCTTGGGCCGGGGCCAGCAAGCGCTCGACATCGGCTTTGACATCGAAGAAATCCACAAGGCGCGACTTGCCTGTCCAACTCAAAGGCTCCAAGGGGCCCCAGGCCATGCCTGAGACCTTCATGGGCTGGTCGAAACCTTGCACGGTGGCGTCGCTGTCCACCACGCTTTCATCGCGCAGAAACACGCGGCCGAGCTCGAACACGCGCACGCGGTCGGCCTTGCGGTCGGCGTTGAACTTGACCACCTGCAAGAGCGAACTGATCAGGCTCGAGCGCATCACGCTCATCTGGCTGGCGATCGGGTTGAGCAGGCGAATCGGGTGGACGTTGCCCGCCAAGTCTTTTTCCCACGCTTCTTCGACAAAGCTGTAGTTGATGGTTTCCTGATAACCCAAAGCGGCAATGGCGCGGCGTACGGCCGACGGGCTGCGCTCGGTCTCTGGGCGCACTTTGGCTGTGATGGGGGCCAGTGGCGGGTTAGTCGGCAAGTTGTTGTAACCCACCATGCGGGCCACTTCTTCGATCAGGTCTTCTTCAATCTGCAAATCGAATCGGAAGCTGGGCGGCGTGACGGTGACGGTGCCCTCCCCCTCGGCAACTTGCAGACCCAGACCACGCAAAGCGTCAGCGCATTGCTGCTGGGTCAAAGGCATGCCAATCACTTTGACCGCACGGGCCACGCGCAGGGTCACGGGCGTGATGGCGGGCAAGTTCAAAATTTGGTCATCGACGGGGCCGACTTGTGTGTCGGGCGTGCCGCAAATGTCGAGCACCAATTGGGTGATGCGCTCAATGTGTTCCACCGTCAGTTGCGGGTCCACGCCACGCTCAAAGCGGTGACCGGCATCGGTCGAGAAGTTGAAGCGGCGCGAACGGCCTGCGATCGAGGTAGGCCACCAAAAGGCAGCTTCGATATAGATGTTTTGGGTGTCGTCGGACACGGCAGTGGCGTCACCCCCCATGATGCCGGCCAAGGACTCGACTTGGCTGTCGTCGGCGATCACACCGACCTTCTCGTCCACGGTCACGGTGTTGCCGCTGAGCAGTTTGAGCGTCTCACCGGGCTGGCCCCAGCGCACCTGCAAGCCGCCGTGGATCTTGTCGAGGTCAAAAATGTGCGAAGGGCGACCGAACTCGAACATCACGTAGTTGGAGATGTCCACCAAGGGGCTCACGCTGCGCTGACCGCAACGGGCCAGGCGGTCGACCATCCACTGCGGGGTTTGCGCCTTCGTGTTCACGCCCTTGACCACACGACCGCTGAAACGGCCGCACAGGTCTGGGGACTGGACATTCACGGCCAGCTTGTCGCTGATCTGCGTGGCCACTGCCGGAAAAGTCGGTGCCTTCAATGGCGAGCCAGTCAGAGCCGACACCTCGCGGGCGATGCCATACACGCTCAAGCAGTGCGCCAGATTGGGCGTGAGCTTGAGCGTCATCAGGGTGTCGTCCAGATTCAAATACTGGCGTATGTCCTGACCCAAAGGCGCGTCTCCAGGCAACTCCAGGAGGCCACCATGGTCATCGGCGATCTTCAGTTCTTTGGCAGAACACAACATGCCTTGGCTTTCCACGCCACGCAGCTTGCCCACTTTGATCAAGAAAGGTTTGCCGTCTTCGCCCGGAGGCAATTCAGCACCCACCATGGCGCAAGGCACACGGATGCCCACGCGGGCATTGGGTG
>NZ_CALBEX010000462.1 GCF_937889215.1 uncultured Limnohabitans sp. | reverse complement strand
CCTGGCTGTTTGATCACCAGGTCAGTAACGCAACTCTTTTCGGCCAAACTCCACTAATGCGACAGAACGGAAAAACTATGCGCTGACGTGCAACCGGTCCAAGGCCTGCTGCAATGCCTGCCCGGTGTCGTCTGCCAAGGCCGCCTGGCTCAGATCCCGCAACTGCTGCGCGCCTTGCGGCGAAGTTTGAAGTTGCGGCAGTTTGGCCATCACGCGCTGGAAGCTGCGCCAGCCGCGCGCGTGGGTGTCGCCGTAGCCTTTAACCAGCCGCTGCGAACGGGCTACCTCAAGCGCCAATGCGGGCTGCGTGGGCGCCAAGCGCAAGACCGTGGCCAACCAATCGTCAATGCGCTGATGCTCGACCTGAAACCGCAGGGACTTCCGGCGCAGGGGGCGCAGGGCGGCAATGGTGTACAGCAGCAAATAACCCCGAATCGAGCTGGTCTGCACGATGCGGCCTTTGCGCGTGAAGGGTTCCACACAGGCGCGCGCCCACGGTGTGGCCAGCAGCCAGCGACCGAGCCGGGCTGGCAGCGTGTCCGCAAGTTCTTCAACTCGCGGGTGGAAAAATTCATTGATGCCCAGGTGCTGCGTGTCGCTTAAGTGCACTTCACCGCCCACGCGCTGGAAGCGCGAGCGCCGGGTCTTGAGGTCGGCCACCCGCACGGTGTCTTCATACGACATCCACAGCGCCAAATGGCGGGCGGTTTCGTCCAGCAGGTCCACAGCGAGCGCGGGGTCTGCGGGAAGGCCGGACACGTTGTTCACCAAGGGCCGCAGGCGGTCCAGGTAGCTGGTCGCGTAGGCCACATCCTGGTAGTCGGCCGTGCGCAAAATTCCCGCGACGAGCGTCGCATGGTTGGCCGTCGGAAAGCTGTTTTGAATGCGCTGGGCCAGCGCAGCGAGCCGCTGGCCTACTGGCGGCATCGGCACAGCAGGCAGGGCCGTCACTGCCACCAAGGTCGGCGGTGACAGGGCTTGACGTGCCACCTCAAACCCTGCGGCAAATGCCTTCAGGCTGGACTTCACGCCGACACCGCCGCGAGTGATGGCGGCTTCAAACTGCGCGCGGGTGAAGGGCAGCCGGTCGGTGGCTGCCAGTGCGCCATACAGCGTCGGGCTAATCAGACTGCCGGTTTCTTCAGCCAGTTGGGCAAAGTCAGCGCTGATGAAATGTTTTGCAGCGGCCTGCCCGCCTTCCCGCAGGTTGTCCGAGCTGACGCGGCCGTCGCCCATGGCGGTGCGTTCGGTCATCGAATACACGCGGTGGGTTGAGGCGATGAAGGTGGTGCGGTTGGCTGTGACCAGACCGCGCTGCAGGGCGCGACCGGCTTCCATCAGCTCCGACGCAATCACGATGTCAACTTCACCCGGTATCGGGCTCAGCGCCATCACCGGTTGGCGACCTGCGGGAACGTCCGACTCCGGAAACAGTTCGAGGTAGTACACCGTGGCACCCGTGCGCTGCGCCACACCCGGCACCGAGGTGGTCTGTGCCAAGTAACCGTTCTGCTCGGCAAGATCGACCAGCCAGTCGGCCAGCACGCCGCCGCCTTCTCCACCCATGGCGAGGATGGCGATGGTGATAGCGCGTTCGCTGCTCATTGGGGGGCGCGAGCCTGTCAACTCTGCAGACGGTGCGGCTACAACCATGCGATCTTCGTCAATGGGTGACTGGTACGGCGATACCCTCGTTATGGGCGGGTTCATACGGCAATCCCTTGCAGCCGGTGCTCGATGCGGTTTTGCAGCCAGCCAATCACGGCGCTGCGCAGCCGCAACTTGAAGCGGTCCCAGGCCGTCGGGTTGTTGATGATTTCGGCCCGGTAAAACGAGGGGCACAGCTTCGCTGCGTGGGCGACTTCACCGCACAGGCCGCAGCCCACGCAACTGTCAAGCACTGTGGCAACCGGGTCGCGCCGCAGCGGGTCGGGATTCGGCTTGATGGTCAGCGACGGACAGCCCGACAGCCGGATGCACGAGTGGTCGCCGGTGCAGGTGTCGGGGTCTATGCCAAAACGCTCGCGTACCACACGCTGGCCGTCGGCAATCTTCTTGCGAATTTTCGGCTTCTCGCGCCGCTGGAGGTTCAGCATGCATTCACTTTGCGCAATGATGACCTTTGGGCCCTTTTCCGGGGTGGTCAGCGCTTGCCGTAGGGTGTCTAACATCTGCGAAAGGTTGTAGGTATTGGTGACCGTTTTTACCCACCTCACACCCACGCCGCGAACGGCTTTTTCAATCGGGTTGTTGGTGCTGCGGATCGGGTTGATGGCTTTGGACGACAGCACGTCCTGCCCGCCGGTGGCCGCCGAATAACCGTTGTCCACGACCACCAGCACGCTGTCGGTCTGGTTGAACACCGCATTGCCCACACCGCTGGTCAGCCCGTTGTGCCAGAAGCCACCGTCGCCCATGAACGAAATCGTGCGCTTGGAGGTCTCGGTGCTGTTGAACGCAGACGCACCCGCCCAGCCCAGCCCGTAACCCATGGTGGTGGCGCCAATGTTGAAGGGTGGCAGGATGGAAAACAGGTGACAGCCAATGTCGCAGCTGACGTGGTGCTGACCCAGCTCGCGTTCTATCAGCTTCATCGCGGTAAAAATCGGGCGCTCCGGGCAGCCGGTGCAAAACGTGGGAGGCCTAGGCTGGACTTCGTACGACGCGGTCTTGATGGCAAACGCTTTGGGGTTGCCGTCCGGCACTGTCAGGCCGCTGGACGCCGACCGTGCCGCAATCGGTAATTCCCTGCCCTGCAGTAGCTGGGGCGCATAGATTTCGATGAAACTGGTCACGCCTTTGAGCACCACGCCGCCGGTGTACTCGCCGGCCATGGGCAACACGTCTTTGCCGTGCACGCGGGTTTGCAGGTCGGCCCGGCGCAAAATGGTGTTGACGTTTTGCTCAATGAAGTCGGGCTGCCCTTCTTCCACCAGCAAGATGCCGCGTTTGCCGGCGCAAAAACGCGTGAACTCATCCTCTATCAAAGGATAGGTGATGTTCAGCACATACAGTGGCACCTGCGACTCACCAAACGCGTTGGCCAATCCGAGCAGTTCCAGCGAACGCAGGACGCTGTTGTAAAGGCCGCCCTGCATGATGATGCCAAAGTCTTTGGCATCATCTGCAAAAAATTCGTTGAGCTGTTTGTCCTGAATGAATTTGACGGCGGCTGGCCAGCGCAGGGCTATCTTTTCGTGCTCATGCAGGTAGCTCGACGGCGGTAGCACAATGCGGCTCACGTCGCGCACCGGGTTTTCCATCGCGTTCTTCAGCGTGAAAGAAGGCCGCTTGTTATCCTTTGCCGGGAAACGTCCATGCACATGGCAGGCGCGGATGCGCAACTCAAGCATAACGGGTGTGTTGCTGGCCTCGGATAGCTCAAAACCCATCTCCACGGCACGCACAATACTTTGCAGGTTGGGCCTCGGATCGATCAGCCACACTTGCGACTTCATCGCGAAGGCATGGGAGCGTTCCTGCATGATGCTGGAGCCCTCGCCGTAGTCCTCGCCGACGATCAGCAGCGCGCCGCCGGTCACGCCGCCCGAGGCCAGGTTGGCCAGCGCATCGGAGGCCACGTTGGTGCCGACGGTGGACTTGAAGGTGACTGCACCGCGCAGCGGGTAGTTGACGGACGCGGCCAG
>NZ_CALBEX010000461.1 GCF_937889215.1 uncultured Limnohabitans sp. | reverse complement strand
AGACTGAGCTCGCGGCTTCGACTTGGTGGTGCGCCACCTGCACCACAGTGGGTCGCCCCAAAATTTCCAACAAAACAGCAACACGCTGACTCGACACGTTTTGCACCAAGCCCTCAATGGCACCGAGGGCCGTGTGCTTGAGTCGCACCGCTTGTCCGACCTTCAATTGGCTCAGCTCTTGGAGGGTGGCCTGATCACGTTCTTGCTCCATCTGACGAATTTGTCTCACCAAGTCGTCATGCAACAAAGCGGGCTCGAAGCCAAAACGCACCAATGTCGCCACCCCTTTGGTGCTGCGCACCACTGAAATACTTTGCTCGGCCCTCATGGGGCGAAACAAGACGTACCTGGGAAACATGGGCTCGAACAGCGCCACGGGCCCTTGTTCGGTTTTTTTGAATTTCTTAAACAGCGGCAAATACGCTTCAAACCCCTGTTGTGCCAGATTGGCATGGGCCACAGCCTCTTGCCTGGGTTTGGAATACACCAAATACCAACGGTCAACCGTCTGATTTTCAACGTCGCCGTAGTCCAAATCGTTCAATCCGCTCATTCAAAATCTGCAGCTTTATTATAAAAATGAATTGTATCGCCCAACTGGGGAATCACCTCAAACGTTCGCGCAATAAAAACCCCGCCAATGCGGGGTTGCATGAACATGGCCATGGCTTGGGCGCATATGAAAGGCTCACATTGTCGTGAACCGTTCAGTTCGCCATCCAATTAGGCAATGATAAAAGGTGTGCGGTCCTTGCCTTCGATCCACTTGGGAGCTTTGCCGCGACCGGTCCAAGTCTGGCCTGTCGCCTCATCGCGGTACTTGGCCGCCACCTTGCTGGCCGCCTTGACTGTGCCAGTTTTGCCGCCACGACCTGGAAAAATGTCTTGGACTGTCAAGCCATACTCGGCCACCAATTCGCGAACTTTGGCAACGGCACTTGAAATTTCATTTTGACGGGCTTGGGCAATGGCCAACTCCAAAGCTTCGTGCTGCTGCAATAATTCTTTATAAGTTTGTGACATGGTTAGCACTCCAATTAAAAATATGAAAGCATGAATATACAACAAGCTGTGTCTTGATTTGAAAGAAACGCATTCTTTTTTTAAATAACTTTACATGTGTGGATTATTCAGACAGCCACACTGGTTCAGATTAACGGCATTGAAAACCGAACCTGTCCAATACCTCAACTTGGAGCGCTCGCAAAGGTTGGCGTTTTCATCTATCGGGACGACAATTCCAACCGGTCCACCCTATTAACGGACCTTGTTTTTTAATTTAAGGAAAAAATGGCTGTTTACTGGATCGGCGATATTCAAGGCTGCGATGCCCCGCTGGGCCGCTTGCTGGACAAAGTGGCTTTTTCACCCAGCCGTGACCACTTGGTGGTTTTGGGCGACTTGGTCAACCGGGGCCCGGACTCTGTGGGCGTCCTGCGCCGCTTGATGACATTGCAAGGCAGCGTGCAGTGCCTGCTGGGCAACCACGATTTGCACGCCCTGGCCGTGGCTTATGGCCACAGCCGACCCAAACGGCTTGACACCTTGGATGGCCTGCTGCAAGCGCCCGACCGAAGCGCACTGATCGGTTGGCTGCGCCAGCAGCACTTGGCGCTGTGGTCTCACGGGGTTTTGTCGGTGCATGCCGGGGTCTTGCCCGACTGGACACTGACGCAAACCCTGTCCTTGGCGGACGAGGTCCAAGGCGTTTTGCGCGGACCAGACTTGCCTGATTTTTTAGCCCAGATGTATGGCAACCAACCCGCCGCTTGGCACGATGACTTGCAGGGCATGGACCGCTGGCGCGTGGTGGTCAACGCGCTGACGCGGCTGCGTTTTTGCGCTGCCGATGGCACGATGGAATTTGCCACCAAAGACAGTGCCGCACAGGCGCCGGAGGGTTTCATGCCTTGGTTCGATGTACCCGGGCGGCGCACGGCCGACATCACGGTAGCTTTTGGCCACTGGTCCACGCTGGGCCGACAAGAGCGCAATGACGTCTGGGCATTGGACACCGGATGCGTCTGGGGCGGCTGCCTGAGCGCCATGCGCCAAGACGAGAACGGTCAACGTGAATGGGTTGAAGTGGCTTGCGAACAGGCGCAGGTGCCGGGTTAACTGCCTCCCTCAGCCGCCCGGCTTGAGCAAGACCAACAAGGCCCCGGCACCGCCTTCTGCGGGCTTGGCCTGGACGAAAGCCATAACCTGGTTTTTTTGCACCAGCCAACTGTGCACTTTGGACTTGAGCACTGGCGTCTTGCCGGGCGAGCCCAAGCCTTTGCCATGCACCACGCGCAAGCAGCGCAAGCCTTGGCGTTGCGCCTGCCGGATGAACTCGGACAATGCCAAGCGGGCCTCATCGCTGCGCAGGCCATGTAAATCGATCTCGCGCTGAATCGACCAATCTCCTTTGCGCAGCTTGTGGATCACATCACGGCCAATGCCGGGGCGTCGAAAGCTCAGCGCATCATCGGTGTCAAGCAAGGTGCTGGCGTCAAACTCGTCGCTCAGGCAATCGCGCAGCACCGCCTCGTCGTCCTTTTGGCGTTGGTGTGCGATCGGGGCCGGGCTTGGACCTTCCAACTGGACTTGGCCGTGCGCAGGCAAGCGCTGCACGACACCTACAGCCCGCACAAACAGGTTGCTTTCGGCGTCGCGCTTGCGAGCAGCCAAGGCCTGAGCAGCCGCCTCGGCCTGGGCTTGCGCGTGGGCTTCGGCCAGCTTCTGGCGGACTTTTTTCAGGTCTTGCAAGGCGTTGATTTTCACAGTAGATCCTGGCTAGACGTTAGGGGACATGCACGGCGCACAAGCCCATCGGGCGCACCTCAATCGCCCCGGTTGCGCATCCAATCGCCGGTTTTGAAAAAGCTGGCATTGAGCCGCTCGCGCAGCACGGGGTCAACATGCGTCTCGGTCATGGCCTGGTCCATGCAGGCCAACCATTGGTCGCGCTCGAGCACGCCAATCGAAAATGGCATGTGGCGCATGCGCAAACGTGGGTGACCAAAACGCTCGGTGTAATGCTCCGGCCCGCCCAGCCAACCGCACAAAAACCAAAACAGTTTGTCGCGGGCATCTTGCAAAGTGCTGCCGTGTGCATCGCGCAACGCCTTGTAGCCTGGCTCGATGTCCATCAGGTCATAAAAGCGGTCAGCCAAACTGCGCACAGCCGCTTCGCCGCCGATCCAAGCAAACGGGGTATCCAAGGGGGGCTTTTCTTCGGTGTTCATAGGGCTCGATTGTGCAATGCGAAAAGAGGCGAGCCAAAGGCTTCACTGCGCCGCCTGGCGCAAAGTCTGTACCACTGGCTGGCGCAAAACCCCGGCCAAGCTCAGGCTGCCCGCACCCCAGGCCAGCAAAGCACCAGCCACGCCTCCAGCCAGAGGTGCCCACAAGGGTGGCTGCCAAGCAAATTCGAAGGCATAGCGGGCCAAGGCCCAGCCCACCACCAAGGCCATGCCACTGGCCATGAACCCGGCCAGCCAGCCTATGCCCAAAAGCTCAGTGCGCTGCACCTGCGCCAGCAGGCTGCGGCCTGCGCCCAGCGCCCGCATGATGGCGTATTCGCGTTCACGCGCTTGGCGGCTCGCGCCCACTGCGGCCAGCAACACCATCAGGCCCGCTGCCAAAGTGAAGGCAAACAAAAACTCCACGGCCCGAATCACCTGGTCCATGACCCGCTGCACCTGCGCCAACGTGCTGCGCATGTCCACGCTGGTGATGTTGGGAAAGGCGTTGACCATGGTGTTTTCAAAACCCGGCACGCCCTGTGGAGACCGGAAAGCGGCCATGTAGGTCATGGGCAAATCGGGCATTTGCGAGACCGGGAACAGCATGAAGAAATTGGCCCGCATCGAGGCCCAGTCCACCTTGCGCAGGGAGGTGACGCGGGCCTCGTGCGGCTGACCGGCAATGTCAAAACCCAGGCGATCCCCAAGCTTCAGGCCCAGCGCCTGGGCAATGCCCTCTTCCACACTCACGCCGTCGGCCTCTTCGACCTGCCAGCGTCCAGCCACCAGCGGGTTGTGATCCGGCAACATCGCGCTGTGCGAGAGGTTGATCTCGCGGTCAAGCAAGCGTTTGCCCCGGTCCGCTTCCAAGTCGTCCGGACCCACAACGCGGCCATTGATGGCCACCAGTCGGCCCCGGATCATGGGGAACCAATCGGGCGACTGCACGCCCGCTTTTTTCAGGTGCGCCAAAAAGGCCTCGGCCTGATCAGGCTGCACGTTGATGACAAACCGATCGGGCGCATTCACGGGCGTGGCCTGACGCCAGCTGGCGATCAGGTCGGTGCGCAACAACACCAGCAAAGCCAATGCCAACAAGCCCACCGACAAGGCGCTGACCTGCACCACCGCAAACACCGGCCGCGCCGCCACCTGCCGCGTGGCCAGGCGCAACCAACGCGGGGCCGACTCGTCTGGCACCACCCGGCGCAGCACAAACAAAGCTGCCGCCGCCAGAGCGGCAAACACCAGGAGCGCCACGGCGAAACCACCCACCGTGATCAGGCCCAGCGTCAGGTTGCGGCTGACCATGAGCAAGGTGACAGCAAAGCCGAGCAAGCCCATCACCAACACCAGACCCGAGCGCACCTGCACGCTGCCCAAGTCGCGGCGGATCACGCGCAGCGGTGGCACTTTGGCCAGCTGCAACACGGGCGGCAGACCAAAGGCCACCAACAGCGTCAAGCCCATGGCCAGACCCATCAGCGCAGGCTGCAGCGTGGCATCGGGCAAGTTGGCATCGACCAGACCGGCGAGCAACTGCACAAACCCCAGGTGCACGCCATAACCGGCCAGCACACCCAGCACGCTGGCCACCAGGCCAGCGCCCAGAAATTCGAGACCGTAGCTCAATGTGAGTGTGCGCTGGCTTTGCCCCAAAACGCGCAACAAAGCACAGGCGTCGAGCTGCCGCTCGGCAAAACTGCGTGCCGCCAAGGCCACGGCCACGGCGCACAGCAAGGCGGCCAACAAGGCCACCAGGTTCAAAAATTGAGAGGCCCGGTCCAGAGTCTGGCGCATCTCGGGGCGGCCGCTGTCCAGCGACTCGACTTTCACGCCGCGCACCTCCGGCTTTTCGGCCTGGGCCTGCGCCCAAGGCAAAAATGGGCGCACGGCTACATCGCTGCCGGCCACAGCCATGCGCCAGCTCACGCGGCTGGCGGGCTGCACCAAGCCAGTGGAGGCCAAGTCGGCCATGTTCATCATCACGCGTGGCGCAAAAGCCATGAAGCCCGCGCCCCCGGTCGGGCTCGCGGTTGATGGTGGCACCAATGCGCAA
>NZ_CALBEX010000460.1 GCF_937889215.1 uncultured Limnohabitans sp. | reverse complement strand
CGTGCAAAAACCCCAGCGTATCCGCCCCCAACAGCAACAAGGACAAAACCAGCGACGTGGCCATGACCCCAATGGTGGTGGGCAAGCCGATGAAGCGGTAGTTCACGTACGCTAGAAGTGCTGTCAAAACGAGAAAGACCGAAGCGATTTGCAATGTGGGCATGGTCCGTCAAGTGTAGGGGCTGACTTCGCGCTGCTCTCCATCAGACGCCGTAGCGCCGTGTCCATTCCTTTTCTAGCGCATCCACCCAAGAGGCATGGGGCTCGGGCAATGTGGGCGCACTTTGCGCCAGTTGGCCGGGGCGAACTGTTCCCTGGAATCGCGCACGCTCATCGGCGGGCAAGCGGGCCACGTCCAGCACGGTGGGGTCGCCCCACACATCGATGTCGGCCTTGCGCGCTTGGGCGGCGGGCGAGAGCAAAAAGTTGGCCACGACTTGTGCGCCTGCTTTGCTGGGCGCGTTGTACGGGATGGCCACAAAGTGCGTGTTGCCAATCGTGCCCTTGGCAAATTGCCAGCTTTGCACCGTGGCGCTCAAGCGCTTGGCGGCGATCTCGTTGGCCGCTTCGTTGGGGTTAAAGGTCAGGGCCAGCAGCAACTCGCCGTCGGCCATCATCTGGCGCTGCGCCGCCGAGTTTTGCGGGAACTGCTTGCCACCGCGCCACAGGTGCGGGTGCAGCGCATCGAGAAAGCGCCACAGCGGCGCGGATTGCGCTTGCAGTGCCGCTGGCGTCACGGGCTGGGCCAGCGCTTTCACATCGGGCGCGTGTTCGATCAGGGCCTGCTTGACGAAGGTGGTGCCATGAAAGTTGGGCGGACGCGGGTAGGTGATGCGCCCGGGCTGGCTGCGGGCCAGGGTCAACAACTCCCCCATGCTTTGCGGCAGTTGGGGCAGGCGTTTGGCATCGGCAAAAAACGTCAGCTGCGCCATGCCCCAAGGCGACTCCAAGCCGTCGGTGGGGACCGAAAAATCCACCAGTGTGGTGGGATTGCCCATGGTGTCCACCCATTGGAAGTTGGGCAGGGATTGCGCGAACGGCGCAGACAACAGACCATCACGTTTCATGGCGGCAAAGTTTTCGCCGTTGATCCAGATCAGGTCCACCGTGCCTTCGGTGTCTTTGCGGGCGGCCTGCTTTTCGGCGCGCACGCGCTTGACGACATCGGCAGCGTCGCTGATCTTGACGTGCTGCAACTTGACACCAAACTCGCGCTGCAACTCGGCTGCGGCCCATTGCAAATAGGCGTTGATGCGTTCGCTGCCCGCCCAAGCGTTGAAATAAACAGTTTGGCCGCGTGCGGCGCGCAAGGTGTCAGCCCAAGCCGTGGCCGCGTGGGCAGCCCAGGGCGTCAAAGCGGTAGCGCCCAAAATGGACAGCACCTGGCGGCGGTTGGTGTGCAAAACAAAGTTCATAAAAAAGTGCGTCGCGGTAAATCAAAAATAGGGAACGAATGTATATCAAACTTGCTTAAAACAAGGTGGTTGCCCGTAACCAAGCCTCTGGCAACAAGGGCACTATTTGCGCCTCCAACCACTTGTCGCCGCCGCTGGCAATGGCCAGACCGGCCAGAAAGATCAAACCGCCA
>NZ_CALBEX010000459.1 GCF_937889215.1 uncultured Limnohabitans sp. | reverse complement strand
CGACGCACAGGTGGCATTCTGGTTGAGCCCCGAGCACGATTGGCTGCCAGCACGACTGCGCATCTCGCAAGCCAATGGCAGCTTCATCGACCTGCATCTGACCCAGCGTGAATTTTTGCCCGGTCTGCCCCCAAGCCCTGCGGTCTTGCCCGAGTGAAGTCCCCAGTTCAGTCCCTCGGCCGAAAAACCACACCCACTTGAAGTTGTTACAAGTGCACCCACTTGCGAGCGACAAGTTGAGGGAGAATGAAAGCATGAACCTGTTGTACGAATCGGAAACCTTCGCTGTGATGCACATGCTGGCCAACGCGCCCAGCGAGGCTGCGCCGGCCCCCAGCACGCCCTTGCTGGAACGCCATGGTTTTGAGATCGTGGACAAACGCTCAGGCAAAGAGGTTTACTTGGATGGCTCTTGGGCAGAAATGTTCCAGCAGCAAATTCAAGCCTGGCAGCAGCACACGCCCACGCAAGAAGAAGTCGAAGACACCCTGGAGGGCTACACCGGATTGGCGCAGCAACCGGTGGTGGTCCACTGAGCCCTGCGCCATTGAGGCGCATCCTGGCTCGCGGCCTTCAAGATTTGTCACCCAAGCCTGAGACCAGCAAATCAGCCTTTTTTTCTGGCCCCAGCACCCACCGAAACAGCGGCCCCACCAAGACCAAAACGGCGACGAGGCGGCAAACCTGAAACGCCGTCACCACCGGAACGCCCAAGTGCAATACCTTGGCCGTGATCGCCATTTCGGCAATGCCCCCGGGAGTCGTGCCCAAAATCATGGTGGCTGGGTGCAAGCCTGTGGCCCATGACAGCGCCAAGCCAAAGCCCAAGGACAACACCATCATGACCACCGTGCCGCTGGCGACCGATGCCAACCAACGCGGCGCGGTGTGCACAAACTCCCGCTGAAACCGCACGCCCAAGCTCACACCAATCACCAGTTGCGCCGCGTCCGATAAATTTTTGGGCACGGCTGACCCATTCCAGTCGGCCAGCGTCAAGCCCATGGACACCAGCAATGCGCCCATGAACCAGGGGTTGGTGCGTTTGAGCGCGGTCATGACCAGCCCACCTGCCGCCGTAGCCAAACCCAGCACCAGCAAGCCTGGCCAATGCACCTCGCCGGGCTTGGGCAACAAACGGGCATCGACCTGCAAACCCCAATGGCTTTGTGCCCACTGCATGGCAAAAGGCAGCGACACCACCACGATGACCAAGCGCACGCTGTGCGCTGCCGCCACCAAGTCGGTGCGGGCACCGTGGCGCTCGGCCAGCAAGGTCATCTCCGAGGCCCCGCCAATGGCGCTGGCAAAGTAACTGGTGGCGCGCCAAGCGCCCGGCGGCAGGTGCGCAAAATCACCCGCATGCTGGCGTTGCAGCCAGCCACCAAACAAGCCCCCCATCCCCAGCGCCCACAACACGGCCAGCGCAATCGCCCACCACAAGCCGACCACCAAAGCGCCTACTTGCGGGGTGAAATACAAGCCCAACACCGCGCCAATGACCCACTGCCCCCCATTGCGCAACAGCACCGAACTGCGCGTAGGGGCACCCAACATCGACGCCAATGCCGTGACCAGCAAAGGGCCCAGCATCCAGGGAATGGGCGTGTGCAGCCACTCACACAGTAGCGCCGCCGCCAGCGCCGCAAGCAAGGTGTTGGCCACTCGGGCCATTTCACGCCAATTCATCGTGTCAAAAAAAGACCGCCCAAACGGGCGGTCGATTGGCAAACCATGCAAGCCATCGGTTCATGCGTGGCGACGAATGCTGTCGGCCACGGTCTGCACGATCTGGTCGATCTGCGCGTCTTCCACAATGTAGGGTGGGCAAATCACCAGGTTTTCTCCTGCAGGGCGCACCCAAACCCCTTTATGGAAGCAGTCCATGAAGATGTCATAAGCCCGCTTGCCGGGCGTGCCCGTGATGCTGGCCAGTTCCACCGCGCCCGCCAGGCCCAGCGTGCGGATGCCGATCACATTGGGCAAGCCCTTGAGCGCGCTGTGCATCGCATCGCCCAAAATCCGGCCCTTTTGTCCGGCTCGGGCAAACAAGTCTTCTTCCTTCATCAAGTCCAAGGTGGCAATCGCCGCCGCGCATGCCACCGGGTGCCCAGAGTAGGTGTAACCGTGAAGAAACTCAATGGCGTGGTCTGGCGCGTTGGCGTTCATCATCGCGTCGTAAATGAAGTCACGGCAAATCACGCCGCCCAACGGAATCACGCCGTTGGTCACCGCCTTGGCGAAGTTGAGCATGTCGGGCACCACGCCGTAATAGTCGGCCCCAAAGTTCACGCCCAAGCGGCCAAAGCCGGTGATGACTTCGTCAAAAATCAGCAAAATGCCGTGCTTGTCGCAAATCTCGCGCAGGCGCTTCACGTAGCCTTGGGGCGGGATATACCAGCCCGCGCTGCCCGCAATCGGCTCGACGATCACGGCTGCGATGTTGCTCGGATCGTGCAACACCAAAATGCGGTTTTCCAGCTCCAGCAGCGGGTCTTCGGCCCACACGGGCTCCTCGTGGTGGATGTAGGCGTGGTTCACGGGGTCGTGGATGAAGCGCATGTGGTCCACACGCGGCAGCAGCTGCGCGCCGTACACCTTGCGGTTGGCGGGCAGGCCGCCCACGCTCATGCCGCCAAAGTTCACGCCGTGGTAGCCCTTTTCGCGGCCAATGAACACGTTGCGGTGGCCTTCGCCCCGGGCGCGGTGATAAGCCAGCGCCACTTTCAGCGCCGTGTCGGCCGCTTCCGAGCCCGAGTTGCAAAACAGCACCTTGTTCAGGTCGCCGGGGGCCATGTCGGCGATCATCTGCGCCGCCTTGAAAGCCTTGTCGTTGCTGGCCTGAAAAGCCGTGGCGTAGTCCAGCGTGTCCAGCTGCTTTTTGATGGCTTCGTTGATTGGGCGGCGGTTGTGGCCCGCGCCCACGCACCACAGGCTGGAGATGCCATCAATGACTTTTTTACCGTCGTGGGTGGTGAAGTGCATGCCTTCTGCGCCCACAAAAACCCGCGGGTCTTGCTTGAATGTGCGGTTGGGGGTGAAGGGCAACCACTGATTGTCCATGTTCAGATCGTTGAGGGCCACGGCAAATGCTCCGGTATTTAAATGTCTAATAAGGGACACAGTTTACGCCTGCAACTGGCTTCTGACAGCCTCATCGCGCCAACAACTGTCCAGTCTCGGACAAGCCTTGTGCAGGTGTTGGCATTTCTAATGTTTAAACCAAGCCTTTCTCTACAATAGCCCGTCTCCTTAGACGCGAGACAGTCAAACGCCTAACCCAGCGTTGGCAAGCGGATTCAACATGACCACTTACATACTCACCCTTTCCTGCCCCGACCGCACCGGCATCGTGCATGCCGTCTCGGGTTTTTTGCTCGAGCGCGGGGGCAACATCGAAGAAGCAGCCCAGTACAACGACCATGACACCGGCCTGTTTTTCATGCGCGTGCAATTTGCCTGTGATCAGGCCAAAGCCGCAACGCTGGAAACGCAATGGGGCGAATTTGCCCAAACATTTGGCATGACATGGCATTTGCACGCCACTGCGCAGCCCATGCGCACCGTGCTCTTGGTGAGCAAAGATGGCCATTGCCTAAACGATTTGCTGTTCCGTTGGAAAAGCGGCTTGCTGCCCCTGGACATCCGCGCCATCGTCAGCAACCACCGCGAGTTTTACCAACTGGCCGCCAGCTACAACGTGCCCTTTCACCACATTCCAGTGACCGCAGACAACAAGGCGCAGGCCGAAGCCAAGCAGTTTGAGATCATCCAGGCCGAAGGCGCTGAGTTGGTGGTGCTGGCACGCTACATGCAAATCCTGAGCGACGACCTGTGCCGCAAACTGGCAGGTCGCGCCATCAACATCCACCACAGCTTCTTGCCCAGCTTCAAAGGGGCAAAGCCCTACTACCAGGCCCATGACCGGGGTGTGAAGCTGATCGGTGCCACCGCCCACTATGTGACCGCCGACCTGGACGAAGGCCCGATCATCGAACAAGATGTGGCGCGTGTGGACCACAGCAAAACCGTGGAAGACCTCACGGCCCA
>NZ_CALBEX010000458.1 GCF_937889215.1 uncultured Limnohabitans sp. | reverse complement strand
ACCCGATCCTGATCGAGCAGGTGCTGATCAACCTCATGAAAAACGCCGCCGAATCGATTGACAACGCCCAGCGCCCAGCCGACCAACGGCAAGTCGAATTGCGCATCGTGCCCAAGCAAATCGATCAACAAGCCGTGGTGGAGTTTTCGGTCAGCGACACCGGGAAAGGTCTGCCGCCAGAAGACATTGAGCGGGTTTACGAAGCCTTTTTCTCGACCAAGGTCGAGGGCATGGGCATTGGCCTGAATTTGTGCCGCAGCATCATCGAATCGCACCAGGGCAGGATCACTGCCGAGAACCTCTACAATGCCGGCGAGGTGACAGGATGTCGTTTCTCCTTCTGGATACCGGTCGAAGCCGCTTCGACCACACAACAAGCCACTGAGGTAAATGAATGAGTTTGATCCCCAAAAAATGCACGGTTTATGTTGTCGACGACGACGAAGCCGTGCGCGACTCCTTGCAATGGCTACTGGAAGGCAAGGACTACCGGGTGCGTTGTTTCGACAGCGCAGAATCTTTCATCAGCCGCTATGACCCCCGAGAAGTGGCCTGCCTGATCGCGGACATCCGCATGGGCGGCATGACCGGACTGGAACTGCAAGACCGCCTGATTGAGCGCAAATCCCCCCTGCCCATCGTTTTCATCACCGGCCACGGCGACGTGCCCATGGCAGTGAACACCATGAAAAAAGGGGCCATGGATTTCATCCAAAAACCCTTCAAAGAAGAAGAACTGCTGGGCTTGGTCGAGCGCATGCTTGATGAGGCCCGCGACGCTTTTGCCGATTACCAGCAAGCGGCCAGCCGCGACGCATTGTTGTCCAAGCTCACGGGCCGCGAAGCCCAGGTGCTCGAGCGCATCGTCGCCGGTCGCTTGAACAAGCAAATCGCCGACGATTTGAGCATCAGCATCAAGACGGTGGAGGCGCACCGCGCCAACATCATGGAAAAGCTCAACGCCAACACGGTGGCCGACCTGCTTAAGATCGCGCTGGGACAAAACGCACCCAAGGCCTGAGCCCACAACGCCTCCAGCAAACGCCCGCACCCGTCGGGCGTTTTGCATTTTTCAACACCTGATCGAGTTCACACACATGACCGCACACACCATCGATGGCAATGCCTTGTCCAAACAACTGCGCACCGAAGTGGCCGGGCGCGCCCAAGCCTTGAAGGCCAAGGGCATCACGCCCGGCTTGGCTGTGGTGCTGGTGGGCGATAACCCCGCCAGCCAGGTGTATGTGCGCAACAAAGTCAAGGCCTGCGAAGACAGCGGCCTTCACTCTGTGCTGGAAAAGTACGAAGCCAGCCTGTCCGAAGCCGACTTGCTGGCCCGCGTGGAGGCACTCAACAACGACCCGGCCATCCACGGCATCTTGGTGCAGCTGCCCCTGCCGGCCCACATCGACGCACAAAAGGTGATCGAAGCCATCAGCCCCAGCAAAGATGTGGACGGTTTTCACATCGCCAGCGCCGGGGCATTGATGACTGGCATGCCCGGTTTTTGGCCCTGCACGCCCTATGGCTGCATGAAGATGTTGGAAAGCATTGGTTACGACCTGCGCGGCAAACACGCCGTGGTCATTGGCCGCAGCAACATTGTGGGCAAGCCCATGGCGCTGATGCTTTTGCAAAAGAACGCCACTGTGACGATTTGCCACAGCGCCACCCCCGACTTGAAAGCCATGACCCTGCAAGCCGACGTGATCGTGGCCGCCGTAGGCAAGCGCAATGTACTGACGGCTGACATGGTCAAACCCGGCGCGGTGGTGCTGGATGTGGGCATGAACCGCAACGACGAAGGCAAGCTGTGCGGTGACGTGGATTTTGATGGCGTCAAACAAGTCGCGGGCTACATCACCCCGGTGCCCGGCGGCGTCGGCCCCATGACCATCACCATGCTGCTGGTCAATACCCTTGAAGCCGCCGAACGCGCCTCCAAGTGATACAAAGTAAAGAATGAACCCCGATTTGGAAGCCCTATGACCAACCCCTTGCTCGACACCTCTGGCCTGCCTTTGTTTGACCGCATTGCCCCCGAGCATGTGGCCCCGGCTTTGGACGAACTGCTGGCCGCCGCCGAAAAAGCCCTAGACACCGTGACCGCCGCCGACTTCCCGTCCGACTGGAAAGCCATTGCCCAGACCCTGGACGTGAGCACCGAGCGGCTGGGCATGGCCTGGGGTGCGGTCAGTCACCTCAACAGCGTGGCCGACACCCCCGAATTGCGCGCCGCCTACAACGCCGCCCTGCCCCGCGTGACCGAGTTCTGGACGCGCTTGGGCAGCGACGAGCGCCTGTACGCCAAATACAAAGCCATTGATGCGGCCAGCCTCAACACCGAACAAAAACAAGCCCAGAAAAACGCGCTGCGTGCCTTTGTGCTGGGCGGCGCAGAACTGCAAGGTGCGGCCAAAGAGCGCTATGCCGCCATCCAGGAACGCTTGGCCGAAATCACGCAAAAATTCAGTGAAAACACGCTGGACGCCACCGAAAAATTTGCCTTGTACGTGAGTGAAGACCAATTGAAAGGCGTGCCTGCCGATGTGGTGCAAGCCACCCGCGATGCCGCGCAAAAAGAAGGCAAAGAGGGCCACCGCCTGAGCCTGAAAATGCCGGTCTACCTGCCCGTGATGCAGTTCGCCGACAGCGGCGCACTGCGCGAGCAGCTTTACAAAGCCCACGTCACCCGCGCCTCGGACCAAGCCCCAGATGACGCCAAGCAATTCGACAACACCGCCTTGATGCAGGAAATCTTGGCGCTGCGCCAAGAAGAAGCCCGCCTGCTGGGCTATGACAACTACGCCCAAGTGTCGGTCGTGCCCAAAATGGCCGAGTCACCGGAAAAAGTCACCACCTTCTTGCGCGACCTGGCAGCCAAAGCACGCCCCTTTGCTGAAAAAGACCTGGCCGACTTGCGCGAGTTTGCGGCCAACGCGCTGGGCATCACCGGCCCATTGAACGCCTGGGACGTGCCCTACCTGAGCGAAAAACTCAAGGAAGCGCGCTACAGCTTCAGCGAGCAAGAGGTCAAGCAGTACTTCACCGCCCCCAAAGTGTTGGCCGGGTTGTTCAAAATCATCGAAACCCTGTTCGAAGTGAACATCCGCACCGACCAAGCGCCCGTCTGGCACTCGGCCGTGGGCTTTTACCGCATCGAACGCGAAGGCCAATTGGTCGGTCAGTTTTATCTGGACCCTCCAGCCCGCACCGGCAAGCGCGGCGGTGCCTGGATGGACGATGTGCGTGGCCGCTGGCAACGCCCCGACACCGGCGTGCTGCAAACGCCCGTGGCGCATTTGGTGTGCAACTTTGCCGACGGCGTGAACGGCCAGCCCGCTTTGCTCACGCACGACGACGTGATCACCCTCTTCCACGAGTTTGGCCACGGTCTGCACCACATGCTCACGCAAGTGAATGAGCGCGATGTCTCGGGCATCAGCGGTGTGGAATGGGACGCGGTGGAATTGCCCAGCCAGTTCATGGAAAACTTCTGTTGGGAATGGTCGGTGCTGCGCCACATGACCGCCCATGTGGAAACTGGCGAGCCCCTGCCCCGTGCGCTGTTCGACAAGATGCTGGCCGCCAAAAACTTCCAAAGCGGCCTGCAAACGCTGCGCCAGATCGAGTTTTCGCTGTTCGACATGCTGGTGCACTCTGAGCACGACCCAGCGCAAGACTTCATGCCGCTGCTGGCCCAAGTGCGCGAAGAGGTGGGCGTCATGCGTCCCCCTGCCTTCAACCGCATGGCCCACACCTTCAGCCACATCTTTGCAGGCGGTTACGCGGCCGGTTATTACAGCTACAAATGGGCCGAAGTGCTGAGCGCTGACGCTTATGCAGCGTTTGAAGAAACCGCCGCCGAAGACGGCACGCCCAGCGTAGAAACTGGACGCCTTTACCGCCAAGCGATTTTGGAAGCGGGCGGCAGCCGACCTGCGCTCGAATCGTTCAAAGCCTTCCGGGGGAGAGAGCCGAATCTGGATGCGCTGCTGCGCCACCAAGGCATGGTGGAAACCGGGCCAAGGGCCTCTTGAACGCCCACCTCAAGAGGCCGCATTCGGCCTCTTGTTTGCATGCGCGCCAACCCAGCGCATCTCGGGTTTGGCCGCCTGAACTTGACAGGATGGGTCAGCAGAACACGCTAGAAAACCCTAGGCCAAACGGGCCGCGAATGTGTTGACGGCGTTAGGTTGTGGCAGTTATAGTGTCATTTTAAATCCAGAGACACCTAACGCCCCCTTAACATCAAGATGAGGCCACCTGTCTCCACACTGAAAGCGAGCGCGTCATGACGCAATGGGGGCCGATTTTGGCGGCATCGCCCTTGTTGGCCAGGGCTACGGTCGGCGGCCAATAACCACCATGCCGATCCACACCACACTCAGCAGTCACCACCCGGCAGGGGTCTGCGCACAGCGCGTGTTCCACCAAACACCAAGAGGTACCCAATGTCGATCAAAAGCCTGTTGATGCCGATGGTGTCTTCCCGCTTGATGTCGCGCGATCGGCTGCTCAAGGCCCGCGCCAAGGCGGAACGAACGCGCCAAGCCCAAGGTGAGCCCCACCGCCTCCACTACTTCCACCAGGTCGATGACCCCTACAGCGCGCTGTTGGCTTCTCTTCTGGCGTCTTTGCTGGCGCGTTACGACATCGAGCTGAGCGCGCATGTGGTGGGCCCACCCCCCGAATCGGCCGCCCCAGACCGCGCGCGCTTGGTGGCCTACAGCCGCGCAGACGCACAACGCCTGGCACAACGCCATGCCCTGAACTTCACCGACCCAGGCGAGCAGCCTGCCCAGCAGGCGCATGAGCGTGCCACCCGAATGCTGGTGGCAGCCGCTGAGCAAGGCCACTTTGTTGAGGCGGCCGAGAACCTGTCGGCTGCGCTTTGGCAAAACACCGCCGCGCACGACAACCCAAAACACCCCGAAGCGGCATGGCCCGAAGCCAGCCCAAGTCAAACAATGGCGCATCTGGCAGCCGCCAACACCTTGCGGCAACGCCTAGGCCACTACCTGGGCGCAACACTTTATTACGCCGGCGAATGGTATTGGGGCATCGACCGCCTTCACCACTTGGAACAGCGGCTACAGGATATCGGGGCGCAGCGGCCAGGCGTGTCGGGATTCCTTTTCCCCTTGGACGCCGATCTGACCCAACCTGTGAACTTGGCCTACCCTTCGCCGATTGATTTCTTTTTCTCCTTGCGCAGCCCCTACTCCGCCATCGTGGCCGAGCGGGTGTTCGGACTCGGACGCCTGACGGGCGCTCCTGTACGCCTGCGGTATGTGTTGCCCATGGTGATGCGGGGTTTGCCAGTGCCCAGCGAAAAACGCCGATACATCAGTTTGGATGCGGCACGCGAGGCGCATCTGCGTGGCGTCGCTTATGGCCGGATCAACGACCCCGTGGGTCGCCCCGTCGAACGCGGCCTGGCGCTGATGCCCCTGGCCGAGCGATCGGGTCAGGGGCAGGCCTATGTCCTCTCGTTTATGCGCGGGGTTTGGGCCGAAGGCATCGATGCAGGCAGTGACCGAGGCCTCAAGCGCATCGCCGAACGGGCTGGCCTTTCCTGGCCAGATGTACAAAAAGCCCTTCAAGAAGAAACCTGGCGACAAACGGCCGAAGCCAACCGTACCAAAGGATCGGCTGTGGCTGTCAACTCATCCCACTGCTTTGGACAGTTGAATTCAATTCCGCAAAACCAG
>NZ_CALBEX010000457.1 GCF_937889215.1 uncultured Limnohabitans sp. | reverse complement strand
GATGCCGTTGCGGGCCAGGTCGCGGGCAATGGGCAAGGTCATGCCGACGATGCCGCCTTTGGATGCGGCGTAAGCGGCCTGGCCAATTTGCCCGTCGTAAGCGGCTACGCTGGCGGTGCTGATCAGCACGCCACGCTCGCCGGTGGCTTCGGGCTCGTTTTGGCACATGGCCTCAGACGCCAGGCGGATCATGTTGAAGCTGCCCACCAGGTTGACCATGATGGTCTTGGTGTAGACGGCCAGGCTGTGCGCGCCGTTTTTACCCACGGTTTTTTCGGCGGGGGCGATGCCTGCGCAGTTGATGAGGCCAGAGAGTCGGCCCATGGATACGGCCTGGGCCACCACGGCTTGGCCGTCGGCTTCGTTGCTCACATCGCATTTGACAAATGCGCCGCCCAGTTCTTTGGCAATCGCTTCGCCTTTTTCAGCCTGCATGTCGGCGATGACCACTTTGCCGCCGTTGGCCGCCAGCATGCGGGCCGTCCCTTCGCCCAAGCCCGATGCGCCGCCGGTGACGATGAAAACTTTGCCTTGAATGTCCATGTGTTGCTCCTGAATGTGGTTGACGTTACGTCAACGTCAATTATGCACATTCAGGCGGGGATGGCCCCTCGCAGCCGAGCGGTGCAACAGCGGTTTATTTGTTGGCTTCCATTTGGAGAACCCCCATGCGAAGGCGCAATTCGGTCATTTAAAACATGAACTCCAGCGCTCCATTCGCGTCCATCCGCAGCCGGTCAAGACAAAAGGGTCAGCATTTTCACGGCCTGTCCTTGTTGTGTTTTGTCAATTCGCCTGTTACCTGGCCCGGCTTGGGCGCTTGGAAGTCTGATATGGATGTGGGCGTCGAAGACAATGGCGCTTTTAACCGATGGCTTTGCCTGGGATCAAACGAAATGATGGCTTCATTTTTCTGGGTTTTTGGCGCTTTGTGCGCCGGTCTGAGTGTGGTTTTCAGCGCCGCTTTTGCGCATTTGCCGCAGTTTGCAGGGGGCGTGCCAGCCATGGTGCAAACGGCTTTGAACCAGCAACAATTTCACGCTTTGGGGCTGCTCTTGGTCGCTTTTGCGGTCAGCTCGCGCGGGCCGTCTCGCTGGTGGCTGGCTTCGGGGGGCCTGATGGTGGTGGGCATGGTGTTGTTCAGTTTTAATTTGTATGCCCGGGCTTTGCTGGGTTTTGAGGGCTTGCGCACCTTTGTGCCTTGGGGCGGCAGTGCCTGGATTGCCGCTTGGCTGTTGGCGGCTGTGGCCTTTGCGCGGACGGCGAAGCCATCCACAATCACTTGAGGCTTCTGGGATGGGCGTGGGGCAAGGCAGAGGGGATAAGCTTTTCCCTATCGGGTCGATAGGAACAATTGATCAGTAGAAACCCCAGTTCGGGCTATGATTGGCGTCAATGAGTTTTCTCATTCGATAGTTTTTCTAAAACCAACCCAGGAAATGACCATGTCCTCTTTGATCAATACCCAAGTTCAGCCGTTCAAAAACCAAGCCTTCCACAACGGCAAATTTGTCGAAATCACCGAAGCTACCCTCAAGGGCAAGTGGAACGTGTTCATCTTCATGCCAGCAGCTTTCACTTTCAACTGCCCCACAGAAATCGAAGACGCCGCTGACAACTACGCTGCTTTCCAAAAAGTTGGCGCTGAGGTGTACATCATCACCACCGACACCCACTTCTCGCACAAAGTGTGGCACGAGACTTCGCCAGCTGTGGGCAAAGCCAAGTTCCCATTGGTGGGTGATCCGACACACAAGCTGACACGCGCATTTGGCGTGCACATCGAAGAAGACGGCCTGGCTTTGCGCGGTACCTTCGTGATCAACCCAGACGGCATGATCAAGACCATGGAAGTCCATTCCAACGAAATTGCCCGTGACGTGTCTGAGACATTGCGCAAGCTGACCGCTGCCCAGTACACCGCCGCCAACCCCGGCCAAGTATGCCCAGCCAAGTGGAAAGAAGGCGCCAAGACTTTGGCCCCTTCCATCGACCTGGTCGGTAAGATCTAAATCTCGTGTGCCCTGCTGGTCAGGGCGCTGAGTTCAACGCATGCGGGCCACAAGCCTGCGTGCCTTGCGCTCAACGTATTCCCCCAAGTCCCCCCAATTTCCCCTG
>NZ_CALBEX010000456.1 GCF_937889215.1 uncultured Limnohabitans sp. | reverse complement strand
TTCCAGGCGTGCGACTTAAACCACTCATCCACCGCTCCGAGCCTTAGATTGTAGCAGTGGAAAATCGGATTTCAGGGAGGTTGCCGCAATTCTTGTTGGCTTGCATGCAGTGGCAGCGACCGTGGGTTTTTTTACCAATTTGTGATCTGCGTCGTTCTGCGGAAGCTTTTTGTCCTTAAACTTCGCCACTGCTTGAATTCCTTGTCCCTTACTTGGCCCAAAGCCCGATTGCCTCATGAAATTTCGTTTTCCCATCGTCATCATTGACGAAGACTACCGCTCAGAAAACACATCAGGCTTGGGCATCCGTGCTTTGGCCGACGCCATCGTTGCCGAGGGCTTTGAAGTCTTGGGCGTCACCAGTTACGGCGACCTGTCGCAATTTGCGCAGCAGCAAAGCCGCGCCAGCGCCTTCATTTTGTCGATCGACGACGAAGAGTTTTCACCCGGGCCCGATTTAGATCCTGCTGTCATCAACTTGCGCGCTTTCATTGATGAAGTGCGCCGCAAAAATGCCGACGTGCCGATTTATATCTATGGCGAGACCAAGACCTCGCGCCATTTGCCCAACGACATCCTGCGCGAGTTGCACGGCTTCATCCACATGTTTGAAGACACGCCCGAGTTCGTGGCGCGCCACATCATCCGTGAGGCCAAGAGCTACCTAGAGGGCGTGCAGCCGCCGTTTTTCAAGGCGCTGCTCGATTACGCCGAAGATGGCTCGTACTCGTGGCATTGCCCCGGTCACTCAGGTGGCGTGGCGTTCTTGAAGAGCCCAGTGGGTCAGATGTACCACCAGTTTTACGGCGAGAACATGTTGCGGGCCGACGTGTGCAACGCGGTGGAAGAGTTGGGCCAATTGCTGGACCACAACGGTTCCATCGGCGAAAGCGAGCGCAACGCAGCCCGAATCTTCAATGCCGACCATTGCTTCTTCGTGACCAACGGCACCAGCACCTCCAACAAGATCGTTTGGCACCACACGGTGGCGCCTGGGGACGTGGTGGTGGTGGACCGCAACTGCCACAAGTCGATCTTGCACGCGATCATCATGACTGGCGCTGTGCCTGTATTCATGAAGCCCACACGCAACCACTTTGGCATCATCGGCCCGATTCCCAAAAGCGAGTTTGAGCCTGCTGCCATCATGGCCAAGATCAAGGCCAACCCGTTGCTCAAGGGCGTGGACCCCAAGAAGGTCAAGCCACGCGTGATGGCGCTCACGCAGTCTACTTATGACGGCGTGCTGTACAACACCGAAACCATCAAAAGCATGTTGGACGGCTACGTCGAGAATTTGCACTTTGACGAGGCATGGTTGCCTCACGCGGCCTTTCACCCGTTTTATGGTCCTTACCATTCGATGGGCAAAAAGCGCGCCCGTCCGAAAGAGTCGGTGGTCTATGCCACGCAATCCATCCACAAGTTGCTCGCGGGCATCAGCCAAGCCAGCCATGTGTTGGTGCAAGATGCGCAAAACACCAAGCTGGACAGGCACTTGTTCAACGAGGCGTACCTGATGCACACCTCGACCAGTCCGCAGTACAGCATCATTGCCAGCTGCGATGTGGCCGCCGCCATGATGGAGCCACCCGGCGGCACTGCGTTGGTGGAAGAAAGCATTGCCGAAGCGTTGAATTTCCGCCGTGCGATGCGCAAGGTGGACGAGGATTACGGCAAGGACTGGTGGTTCAAGGTTTGGGGGCCCGAAAAGTTTGCCGACGAAGGCATTGGCCGTGCGGATGACTGGATTCTGCGCAACGATCCCCGCAAAAAGGCCAGCAAGTGGCATGGTTTTGGTCAGCAATTGGCCGATGGCTTCAACATGCTGGATCCGATCAAATCGACCATCGTGACGCCTGGCCTGAACCTCGATGGCAAGTTCGATAAGACAGGTATCCCGGCTTCGATCGTCAGCAAGTTTCTGACCGAGCACGGCGTGGTGATTGAGAAAACTGGCTTGTACAGTTTTTTCATCATGTTCACCATCGGCATCACCAAGGGCCGCTGGAATACGCTGCTCACCGCGTTACAGCAGTTCAAGGACGAGTACGCCAAGAACCAGCCGATGTGGAAAATCATGCCGGAGTTCTGCCAGAAATATCCGCGATACGAGCGCATGGGCTTACGCGATTTGTGCCAGCACGTTCACGAAATGTACGCCAAGTACGACATTGCCATTTTGACCACCGACATGTATTTGTCGGATTTGGCCCCGGCCATGCGTCCTTCAGACGCTTATGCCCACATTGCCCAACGAAAGACCGAGCGGGTGGAGATCGATCACTTGGAAGGTCGCATCACCGTGGGTTTGGTCACGCCTTACCCACCAGGCATTCCGCTCTTGATTCCTGGCGAAGTCTTCAACAAGAAGATCGTGGACTACCTCAAGTTTGCGCGCGAGTTCAACGAGAAGTGCCCGGGTTTCGAGACCGACATCCATGGTTTGGTCGAGATCAAGGACGACGATGGCAAGAAACGGTACTTTGCGGATTGCGTGAAGGCCTGACCCTTGCTTTCGGTGAGGGGCTCTTGTGTATTTGAGTCCTCGGGGAGGGCAGGTGAGCTGGGGCCCTGTGCGGGGGCTCAGAGGCGCTTCGCTTTGCCACATCGCCCCCGCACAGGCCCCCAACTCACCTGCGGGGGAGAATTGAAAAAAAACGGCTGATGCCGCTTTTTTCAATTGCTGGAGATGTTTGCTCTATTCCACTTTTTATGGCTAGTGGCCAAGCACTGTTGGTTGGTCAAGCCCGAGCGCCCGAGCAGTCCTGCCACGTTCACTTAGCCCAAGGCCCCAGTAACAACCACTCAGCCTGAGGTGAGGTGGGTGCTGAACCGGGCGATTTGGCGAGCGAAGCGAGTTATGAGCCCGGGCAGCGCCCGCCTTGCCTCAGGCGGTGTATGAAAAAGCAGAGACCAGGCTTTAAAAAGAGCAGTCCCAGAACATGCATCAAGCCGCAGCCGCTGGCTCAGCAATGCCACCGACCACTTGGCTAAAACCACCGTCCACATAGGTGATCTCGGCCGTCACGCCCGCTGCCAAGTCGCTCAACATGAACGCCGCCACATTGCCCACATCCTCAATGGTCACGTTGCGGCGAATCGGTGAGGCTTCGGCCACCACCGACAAAATCTTGCCAAAACCCTTGATACCACTGGCCGCCAGCGTCTTGATGGGACCGGCCGAAATGCCGTTGGCCCGCAGCCCCCGGTTTTGGCTGCCCAGCGACTCGGCCAGGTAACGCACCGAGGCTTCCAAGCTGGCTTTGGCCAGGCCCATGGTGTTGTAGTTGGGCACGGTGCGGATCGCGCCGAGGTACGTCAGGGTCAGCACAGCCGACTTGTCATTCAGGTAAGGCAGGGCCGCTTTGGCCATAGCGGGGAAGCTGTAGGCGCTGATGTCATGGGCGATCTTGAAGCCCTCGCGCGACAAACCGTCCAAAAAATCACCGGCAATGGCTTCGCGTGGCGCGTAGCCAATGGCGTGCACAAAACCGTCGAACTTGGGCCAAGTGGCGGACAAGTCTGTGAAAAGCTGCGCAATCTGCTCGTCACTGCCCACATCGCAATCAAAAATCAGCTTGGAATCAAAATCGGCTGCGAATTCGGTGATGCGGTCCTTGAAGCGCTCGCCCACGTAGCTGAAAGCCAGTTCAGCGCCTTGCGCATGGCAGGCCTTGGCGATGCCGTAAGCGATTGAGCGGTTGGACAACACGCCGGTGATCAACAACTTTTTGCCTGACAGAAATCCTGTT
>NZ_CALBEX010000455.1 GCF_937889215.1 uncultured Limnohabitans sp. | reverse complement strand
CGGTCCACACATAGCTGGACAAGCCGTATTCGATGTCGTTGGCTTGGCGGATGGCGTCGGCTTCGTCTGTGAAGGGAATCAAGCACGCCACGGGGCCGAAGATTTCTTCTTGCGCAATGCGCATGCGGTTGTCCACATCGGCAAACACGGTGGGGCGCACAAAGTTGCCTTTTTGCAAATGCGCTGGCAAGTCCGGTGCGTCTAAGCCGCCACACAAAATCGAAGCACCCTCTTTGGTGCCCAACTCGATGTAGCTGCGCACCTTGGCCAAATGGCCTTGGCTGATCATGGGGCCAATGAGAGTTTTTTCGTCCAAGGGGTCGCCCACCACGATACGCTTGGCACGCTCAGTAAATTTGGCGGCGAAATCGGCATAAATGCTTTTTTGCACCAAGATACGGCTGCCTGCTGTGCATCGTTCGCCGTTGTTGCTGAAGATCATGAAGATGGCGGCATCCAACGCACGGTCTAAATCAGCGTCTTCAAAAATCACAAACGGTGATTTACCGCCCAGCTCCATGCTGAACTTCTTCAAGCCTGCGGCTTGCACAATTCGATTGCCCGTGACGGTGGAGCCTGTGAACGAAATCGCACGCACATCAGGGTGGGCACACAAAGGTTCACCCGCCTCTTTGCCGTAACCATGCACGATGTTCAACACACCAGCAGGCACACCTGCCTCTAAGGCCAACTCACCCAATCGCGCTGCGGTCAAGGGCGAGAGCTCGCTCATTTTCAACACAGCGGTGTTACCAAACGCGAGACACGGCGCCACCTTCCACGTGGACGTCATGAACGGCACGTTCCAAGGTGAAATCAGCGCGCACACGCCGACGGGGTGGAACAAGGTGTAGTTCAAATGCGTGGGCGTGGGATAGGTGTGTCCATCGACGCGCGTGCACATTTCAGAAAAGTAGTAAAAGTTATCTGCCGAGCGCGGCACCAACTGCTTGCCTGTTTGGCTGATGGTTTGGCCCGTGTCTTTGGTCTCGGCTTGTGCGATTTCTGGCACATGCTTGGCGATCAAATCACCCAAGTTGCGCATGATTTTGGCGCGCTCTGTGGCAGGGCGACCTGCCCATGCGGGAAACGCATCTTTGGCAGCTTGCACCGCTGCATTCACTTCTGTGGCTGTGCCACTGGCCACTTCGGCCAGCACATCTTGGGTAGCGGGGTTGACCGTTTCAAAGTAGTCCTTGCCGGCAACCGATTTACCGTTGATCAAATGCTCGATGCGCATATGCTTTCCTTCGTTCAAATTTTCTAAATGAGTCAGCGACCAAACGTGGCATCCGCCACGATGGTGTTGACCAGTCGGCCAATGCCGTCAATCTCTGTCACGACTTCATCGCCAACGTTGACGTTGACCACGCCTTCAGGCGTGCCCGTCAAGATCACGTCTCCTACATTGAGCGTCATAAAGCCACTCAGGTATTCAATCAACGCAGGAATATCCGTAATCAAATCACTGGTATTGCCCTGCTGCGTCACCACGCCATTGACCCATGTTCGCAACGCCAAGGCGTGTGGGTCTGGCACATCAGCAGCATCTACCAACCACGGGCCCAACACGGTGCCACCATCGCGGTTTTTCACGCGCAGATTTGGTCGGTAGTAGTTTTCTAAGTAGTCACGAATCGCGTAGTCGTTGGCGACGGTGTAGCCCGCCACGTGTTGCATGGCGTTTTCGCGCTTGACGTTTTTAGCGGTGCTGCCAATGACCACAGCCAGCTCGCACTCGTAGTGCATGAAGGCCACGCCTTCAGGGCGGCGGGTTTGCGCACGGTGGCCAATCAAAGAGCTGCGGCCTTTGAGAAAAGCCAAGGGCTCATCTTTGGCGGTGACGGTCAGCTCTTTGGAGAGCTCCTTCACATGGTCCGCGTAGTTCAAACCCAAAGCGATGATGGTGCCCACTTCAAAGGGCGGCAACCAGACCACCGCATCTTCAGACAACACGCGGCCATCGGCCAGTTGCACACCTGTGGGGTGTTCGAAGGCGTCATGGATGGCGCCACCGTAGGCTACTTTTGCGCGCTTCATACCGACTCCTCCGCCACCAACACATTGTCCAATTGACCCACACCTTCGATGGTGATGGTCACGTGCTGACCCGCACGGGCGAGCGGCGCATGCGCAGCCACGCCAATGCTGAGGATATCGCCTGGATGTAGGGTCATAAATTCAGTCACATCAACCAGCAGCTGTGCCACTGAGCGAACGCGACCGCCTGTGTCAGTGTGTTGCACCGCCACACCATCAATCGCCACCGTCACAGCAAGTGCATCTGGGTTGGCCACAGCGTCACGTGGCACATACGCACCCATTGGGCAAGAGCCATCGCGGCACTTGAAGCGCATGGAGGGGCGATAAAAAGAATCACGTGGGACGCTGATGTCGTTCATCACCACGAAGCCAGCCACATGGTTCAATGCATTGGCCGCAGTTAACTTGCAAGCGGTGCTTCCGATGACCAAACCTAAGGTGGCGCCCATTTGAAGCTCTAGGGTATCCGATGGCACAACCACTGCGTCACCACTTTGAGCCCAAGTGTTACGCGGCTTGATATACAAAATCGGCGCTTTGGGTGGCGCCTTGTACGGCGCAACGTTGACTTGATCGCCCAAAGCAGCCAAGGCCTCGCGATGGTTCAACAAGGTACCGTAAATCGTACCGCCGATAGGTGGTTGAAAATTATTCGACATGGTCAACTTTTTAAATTCAAACGTTTTGCTAATATATTCGTAATTTGAATACTCACTTGTTAGTAAGTCAATCAATCCTCGATAGACTTTTTATTAGTGTTATACCTTGAGTCTCTTAAAAACACACACTCAGGCCCGTCCTAACTCGCTACAGTTCAATTCTCAAACACTCAATTACACCCATTAAAAGCCCACTTAGGCATAAAAATTTACCGCATTTGCTTCTGCAATCAAGGGAAGCCTTGATGAGTCGTTTTCGTCCGGTGCTCAACCAACATGGCGTGACCGAACAGCAATGGCGAATTCTGCGCGTGCTGTTGGATGAGGATGGTTTAGAACCCCGTCAGCTTTGCGAGCGATGCTTAATTTCCAGCCCAAGCATTGCAGGGGTTCTGATGCGCATGGAAGAAGCTGGCTGGATTAAGCGTGAGCGCATGGAACACGATCAACGGCGGGTCACCGTCACCGTCACCGCTGCTACCGAAAAGCTCGGCAAAAGCATGGCCCCTTTATTGAACGCGAATACCTCAAGCTTGAAAAGCTGGTGGGCGTGAAGCAACTTCAACAGGTGTATGACGCCCTCGACACCTTGCAAAAAAATCTTGGCATCCCAGAATAAATCAGCCCTTCAGGCCCATCACGGAGACATTCCAAATGCAATTCCACCACCGCGGTTACGTTTCAGAAAACCCAAGAATCAAAGCAGCAGCAGGACACGGCATCAACCGCCCCGCTGACATCCCAGATGAGATGGATGTGCTTATCGTTGGCACCGGCCCCGCGGCCGTTTGCAGTCCACAGCCCAGCGGGCCCATCAGCTCAAGATCGGCGTCGGTCTTTAACTTCACCACGTTGCTGGCCCGGCACACCGACCGCGTTGCAAACGAAGATTGCCCAAAAAAAGC
>NZ_CALBEX010000454.1 GCF_937889215.1 uncultured Limnohabitans sp. | reverse complement strand
CACGAAGCGCAGCACTTCAGGTAAGGCCGATAACAAAATGGCCCCCAAAATCACACCGGGCAAATAGCCCAAGCCACCGAGCACCACCATGGCCACAATCATCACCGACTCCATCAAGCTGAAGGACTCAGGTGAAATAAAGCCTTGGAATCCGGCAAACATGGCCCCAGCTACGCCGCCAAACGTGGCCCCCATGCCAAATGCCAACAACTTCAAGTTGCGGGTGTTCAGACCCATCGCTTTGGCAGCGATCTCGTCTTCACGGATAGCCATCCAGGCACGCCCGATGCGGGAGACCTCTATGCGGTGCGAGATCACAATGGTGATCAAGACCAAGCTCAGGAACAGGTAGTAGTAAAGAGAAACAGAGGCGATTTCAAAGTCACCAATCGTCAGTTTCTGGCCCAGGTTGAGACCAAAGACTGAAATCGGGTCAATCTGAGACAAGCCTTTAGGACCGTTGGTGATGTTGATCGGGTGGTCCATGTTGTTGAGGAAAATGCGGATGATTTCGCCAAACCCCAAGGTCACGATGGCCAAATAATCCCCCCGCAATTTAAGCGTGGGTGCCCCCAGCAACATGCCAAACAAACCCGCCACAGCGGCTGCCAGAGGCAGAATCACCCAGATCGGCATGTGCATGCCCTCGGGAAAGATCCCCGCCATGGTGGCGAAAGTGTTGACCAGATGCGGCGACGAGAGCAGGCCATACATGTAGGCCCCTACCGCGAAGAAGGCCACAAAGCCCAGGTCAAGCAGGCCCGCATAGCCCACCACGATGTTCAGGCCAATGGCCAGCAAGATGTAGAGCAAAGCCATATCGGCGATGCGCACCCAAGCATTGCCGAAACTTTGGAGGATGAGCGGCAAGACCAGCAAACCCAAGCCGATCAGGGCGTACTGCAATGTTTTATTGGTTTTCATGGCGACCTCTCTCACGCGCGGTCGGCCACACGCTCACCCATGAGGCCCGAGGGTCGCAGGGTCAACACGATGATCAACACAATGAATGCAAAAATATCGGTGTAATGGCTGCCCAACAAGCCGCCGGTGAGCTTGCCGATATAGCCGGAGCCAATCGCTTCGATCAGGCCCAGCAAGATGCCGCCAATGACCGCCCCCGCCAGGTTACCAATGCCACCAAACACGGCGGCAGTGAAGGCCTTCAGACCTGGCAAGAAGCCCATGTGGTGCTGCGCAGTGCCATAGTTGGAGGCGTACATGACGCCCGCAATCGCGGCCAAAACCGCCCCAATCACGAAGGTGGCGGAGATCACCATGTCGGGCTTGACACCCATGAGCGCGGCCACACGCGGGTTCTCAGAGGTGGCACGCATGGCGCGTCCCAGCCGGGTGTAATTGACCAACCACATCAAGATGGCCAAGGACACGGCGGTGACGCCCAAAATCATGATTTGTGTGGGTGTGATCACCACGCCGCCCATGTTGATGGGCGTGCTCGACAGCAACGTGGGGTAGGCCTTGTAGTTGGGCTTCCAGATGATCATGGCCAGTGTCTGCAACAAGATGCTCATGCCGATGGCCGTGATCAAGGGGGCCAGCTTGGGGCTATTGCGCAAAGGCCGGTAAGCGACCTTTTCGATGGTGAAATTGAGCACCACCGCCACCGTGCACGCGATCAGTGTGGCCAAAATCAAAATCGCCCAGCCTGGGGCACCTGGCATGGCGTCTTGCATCATGCCAATGGCCGACCAGCTCGTCAAAGCGCCCACCATCAGCACTTCACCGTGCGCAAAATTGATCAAATTGATGATGCCGTAAACCATGGT
>NZ_CALBEX010000453.1 GCF_937889215.1 uncultured Limnohabitans sp. | reverse complement strand
AGGGGCAGTAAATTTCATGTTGTCTCCAATGGATGGGTTACAGGCTTGATCACCCTCAAGCTCGGTGAGCCGATTTAATTCCCCTCCGATGCCGCAAATTGTTTCTGATGTGACAATTTAGGGGAAAGCACTCAAAATAAGTTTGAAAGAGACCTGAGCGAGCCATGCCCCCAACACGCCAACACACCACCGCCAAGCCCCCATCAACCGACAAGCGCAGCGCGGTGTTCAAAGCCCTTGATGCCGCTGTCTTCAACCAGGCTTGGGCAGAAAACGCGGCGCTCACGCCCCGCTCAGCACAAGCCCTACACAACGTGGGTGTTCTGCGCAATTGGACCGATGGGCATGTGGTGCTCAGCCGTGGTCAGCCCACATCCACCGCTTTGATGTTGGTCAAGGGACGGTTGCGCGTGAGCGTGACCACGCCCGAAGGTGAAGAGCAATTGCTGCGCTGGATGCTGCCCGGAGAAATATCAGGCCTGAGTTCGGTGTTTGCGGAATCCACTTACCCGGCCGATTTGGTCTCGTCGGGTCAGACACAGGTGCTGCACATTGAGCGCAGTCGGCTCATCGACCTGATCGGGCGCGACCCCGTGGTGGCGGTGGACCTGCTGCGCATTTTGGGTCTACGCATCAACCAGTTGTTTGACACCTTGGCCGATCAGGGCATGCACAGCCTGGAACAACGCGTGTGGGCCACGTTGGAGCGGATTGCCAAATTCAACAGCGTGACCGTGCCCGACGGTGTGATGCTGCGTGTGAGCCAATCGGACCTGGCCCAAGCCGCCTCCGCATCACGTCAACGCGTCAATCAGCAGCTGCGGCACTTCCAAGATCAGGGCTTGATACGGTTGGGCTACCGTAACATCGTTTTGCTGCGCCGCTGAGCGCGTGAAGCCACGCCAACTCGTTCTTTTCAATCGATCACAATGGCATCACCGATGACGTTTCAAACCACCGAGCCCCCCTTCCGCTTTCGCCAAGGCACACGCCCTTTGCTGATTTCGATGCCGCATGTGGGCACGCATGTGCCGCCTGAATTGGCCGTGCGTTTCACCGACGAAGGCCAGCGCGTGCCCGACACCGACTGGCACTTGGAGCGCCTCTACGACTTCGCCGATGAACTCGGTGCGTCTGTGCTGGTGGCCACGCATTCGCGTTTTGTGATCGACCTGAACCGGCCGCCAGACGGCGCGAGCCTGTACCCCGGGCAAAGCGTCACGGGCCTGTGCCCGGTGGATTTGTTTGACGACCAGCCGCTGTACCGCGACCCAACCGATGTGCCGGGCGAAGCCGAGATTGCCCAGCGGCGCGACGCCATTTGGCAGCCGTACCACGCACAACTGGCGCAAGAGCTGGCCCGCCTCCAAGCCGCTCATGGCGCGGCCGCTTTGTGGGACGCGCACTCCATCCGCTCGGTGGTGCCACGTTTTTTTGAAGGCACCTTACCCGACCTGAACTTAGGCACGGCCAACGGGGCCAGCTGCAGCCCTGTGCTGGCCGAACTGCTCTTGTCCATTGGCAAGCAAGCCACCGGCTACACGGCGGTGCTCAACGGCCGCTTCAAAGGCGGGCACATCACCCGCCAATATGGCAACCCGACGCAAGGCGTGCACGCGGTACAGCTGGAAATGACGCAAAGCAGCTACATGCAGGAAAGCTGGCCCTTTGACTATTTGCCCGCAGTGGCAGAGGGCGTGCAGCCCCATGTTCGGCGCATGCTGGAAGCGGTATTGGCTTTTGTTGAGACCTGAGGCCATAGGCATGCCCTGCCCTGGTGCTGAGGCCTTGCTGAGCCGATGCCTTCTGATGGGTCGGGCCTTTAGGGTCCGCTAACCATCGTTTCGCGCAGCTTCATTTTCGAATGCCAGTGGCCCACCCGCCATGTGTCGGACCTGAAGGCACCGACCTACGAAAACCGATCCCATCGCAAAGTGACATGCCTCCCGTCGGGCCTTTAGGGTTCGACGTTTCTCCTTGGGTCAGGCCAACGCTGCATCAATCTGTGCCGAGCTGACGCTTGCACATTGACCCGCCCTAAATCCCCGCCGTAGTGCGCCATCACACGGCGGTCCATCCACGCAAACCAGACAGGCGGCCAATACGCCACCGTGATCATGGTGGCGTAACCTGCGGGCAATTGCGGGGCGGACGCGAAATGCCGCAGCGCTTGGTAGCGGCGACTGGGGTGTGCGTGGTGGTCTGAATGCCTTTGCAGGTGGTAGAGCAGCAAGTTGCCCACCAAGTGGTTGCTGTTCCAGGAGTGCTCGGGCTCGCAACGCACATAGCGCCCGGACGCGTCACGCTGGCGCAGCAAACCGTAGTGCTCCACGTAGTTCACCACTTCCAACATCGAGATGGCGTACACCGCCTGCAACAGCAGAAACGGCAACGCCATCCAGCCCAGCCACCCGCAAAGCGCGCCAAACAAGAGCAGGGTCAGGGCCCATGCCTGGAGGTTGTGGTTTTGGGAGTGCCAAACACGCATGCCTTGTTTGTTCAAACGCTCTTGCTCCAGCGTCCAGGCCGATTGCCAGCTCCCCAAAACTGAGCGCGGCAAAAAGGCCCAAAAGCTTTCGCCCATGCGGGCGCTGGCCGGGTCTTCTGGAGTGGCTACGCGTTTGTGGTGGCCCCGGTTGTGCTCGACAAAAAAGTGACCATAGGCACTGGGTGCCAAAGCGATCTTGGACAGCCACCGGTCCAAGGTTTCTTTTTTGTGGCCCAACTCATGCGCGGTGCCGATGCCTATGCCGTTGATGGCCCCCACCGTGAGCACCAAGGCGGCATATCCAAACCAATCCAGTGGCTGGGTGGCCGCGATCCAGGTGCCCAACACCGTGCCGATCATTTGCAGGGGCACATAGGCCCACACCATGGCGCGGTAAAACATGTCCTGATCGAGTTGCGCCACCGCCGATTCGGGCGGGTTGCTGAAGTCCTCGCCCAACACGCGGTCGAGCACCGGCAACAAGACATGGATGATCAATGGGGCCAGCAACATGCACCACCATTGCCCAGTCATGACGAACGCCAGCAAGGAGCTTGTGAATGTCAAGGGTATCGAAGGGCTCAGCAGCCACCACCAGCGCTTGTCTTGCCATGCCTCTTCGAAGTTGACGGCTGGGCTGCTCATAGGTGCGGCCTGGTGAACATTCCCGGGCCAAGAAACTCAAGGACGGTCCGCATAACTTATCTCCTCATGTGATCCCATTTTGAGGGGTTTTTGGGCCAACGAGATCTCACCGTGACAAGGGGTTTACTGGGAAAAACCCTGATGCACACAAGACAGGCCGCGACACGCTAGAGCCCTTATATTGGACGCACAAAACATTTGGACGGGGGGAATTCATGGACTTTGACTGCGTGATCGTAGGCGGTGGCTCGGCCGGGTGCGTGCTGGCAGCCCGTTTGAGCGAAGACCCTGCAGTGCAGGTGGCCCTGATCGAGGCCGGGCCACCCGACAACAGCGCCTTGATCCATTGCCCGGCGGGCATCGCGCTCATGGCCCGCACCGAAATCGTCTCGCAAGGCCTGACACCGTGCCGCAACCCGGCTTGAACGGCCGCATCGGTTTTCAGCCGCGTGGCCGCACCTTGGGTGGCTCCAGCTCGACCAATGCGATGGCCTACATCCGTGGTCAAGCCGTCGATTACGACACTTGGGCTCAGATGGGTTGCACGGGCTGGTCCTGGGCCGAGGTCTTGCCCTACTTTCTGAGGGCCGAGCACAACGAGCGCATCCACAACGAATGGCATGGTCAAAACGGCCCCTTGAACGTGGCCGATCTGCAAAGCCCCAATCCGTTCGCCAAACGCTTTGTCGAGGCGGGCGTGCAAGCGGGGTTGACGCACACCACCGACTTCAATGGCCCCTCGCAAGAAGGCGTGGGCCTGTACCAAGTCACGCAGAAGGCGGGCGAGCGTTTCAGCGCGGCCAAGGCCTACCTCACGCCAAACTTGGGCCGACCCAACTTGCACGTCATGACCGGCGTCACCGTGGACCGCATT
>NZ_CALBEX010000452.1 GCF_937889215.1 uncultured Limnohabitans sp. | reverse complement strand
CCACTTTGGATGGCTCTAGACGTCCGTAGATCTCCTCAACTCGCTGCAAAACCATCCAGTCGTAGAGTCGGCCTTCAGAGACGGCCAGAACACGAACGACCTTCGGATCTCGAGCAACATGGCCACACCAGTCCATCAGAACGCGTGTCAAAGTCGTCCAATGCCGCCACTTTCTACAGCTCGGGCCTCAAAGGCCGTTACGAAGAAGGCAAGCGAGGCGACGACCATGTCCTGAAAGGCAACAGCTACAAAATCTTGTCGGTCGAAGACGGCAAGTTGATTGAAAAAGAAGTACCGATGCTCAACGCTTTGAATGAAGTGCTGCGCGACGACTACATCACCGATTCCAAAGGCGGCATTGACCGTTGGAACCGCGTGATTTCCAAGGCCGGTATTCCTTTCACCTTGACCGCCCCTCACAAGGCGTTCCACCGCAACATCGGCTCCTTGTCCGGCTCCAAAATCACGCCCGATGGCCAAGTGGTGACCGACGAGCAGTGGATGGCCCAAGTGGGCGAGTGGTTGCCGACCAACGAAGACCGCGCTTATGTGGCGAGCCTGATGGGCCGCTGCGTCGAGCCAGGCAAGTTCGCCAACTGGATCGCGCCTCCCGTCATGGGCATCAACCGTCAGCCAGTGGACTTTGATTACATCCGGTTCAACTGATTGATTTTTTGATCTGACTGCTGCCTCATGGGTGGGGCAGCAGTCGTCAAAGGCAGGGGCGGGTTCCTCATGCTGGGGTACCAGAAATCGTCACCTGCCCCTTCCCCTTTCAATGACATGGGTGTGCTGCTTGCCCAGGCTGCCAGTAGACTTGGCACGTTCATGCAGGCACTGAGCGACGGTATGGCTGGGGGCCGGGCACCGATTTCTGGTACTCCAGTATGAGGTGCCCGGCCCCCAGCCATACCGTTGCGGACCACGCAGACTACAAAGACACACTTGCTGACCAAGAAGACACAAGAGAGCCTAAGACATGAGCACCGAAGCCACGCTGATCAAACAACACCTGATCGACCCGGAAATTTGCATCCGCTGCAACACCTGCGAAGCGATCTGCCCGGTCGGTGCCATCACGCACGACTCGCTCAATTACGTCGTCAAGGCCGACATCTGCAACGGTTGCATGGACTGCATCTCGCCATGCCCCACAGGCTCCATTGACAACTGGCGCATGGTGCCCAAGACCCAGGCCTACAGCATCGAAGAACAACTCAAGTGGTACGACTTGCCGGCAGAACTGAGCGCTGAAGACTTGGCAGCTGCTGGTGGCGTCGCAGACGCTTCGCAAGAGGAAGCGCAAACGGCCGTTCAAGCGGCTGCAGCATCCTCGGCTTCAGCCGTCAGCACTGCCGCTGCTTCGGGCTTCAACTCGGCACAGTTTGGCGCGACCATTCCCCCTTGGTCGGCTGCCCACGCCTACACCAACCTTTACGGCCCCAAGGCACAAGACAAAACCATCACCGCCAATGTGACCGGCAACCTGCGCGTCACCGAGGTGGGTTTGCAAGAGGGTCAGAAAGACTACGATACGCACCACATCGTGCTCGACTTCGGCAGCTTGCCATTTCCCGTGCTCGAAGGCCAGTCGATCGGCATCATCCCGCCTGGGCTGGATGCCAACGGCAAACCGCACCATGCACGCCAGTATTCGATTGCCAGCCCGCGCAACGGCGAGCGGCCAGGGCACAACAACGTGTCGCTCACCATCAAGCGCGTGCTCGAAGACCACGACGGTCAAGCTGTGCGGGGTGTAGCCTCCAACTTCATGTGCGACCTGTTGGTCGGTGACAAGGTGCAGGTGATCGGGCCGTTTGGCGCGAGCTTCCTCATGCCCAACCATCCCAAGAGCAACATCGTCATGATCTGCACGGGTACTGGCAGCGCCCCCATGCGGGCCATGACCGAATGGCGTCGCCGTTTACGGGCAAGCGGTAAATTTGAAGGTGGCAAGCTGATGCTGTTCTTTGGCGCCCGCACACCCGCTGAATTGCCGTACTTTGGTCCGCTCAACAACCTGCCCAAAGACTTCATCGACACCGAGTTTGCGTTCTCGCGCGAAGTGGGCAAGCCCAAGCGTTATGTGCAAGACGCGCTGCGCGACCGCGCCGCGGACATCGCCGTGCAGCTCAAAGATCCGAACACCTGCTTTTATGTGTGCGGTCTCAAAAGCATGGAGGAGGGTGTGGTCATGGCCTTGCGCGACATCGCGAAAAGCGCCGGTCTGGATTGGGAAGCCATCGGT
>NZ_CALBEX010000451.1 GCF_937889215.1 uncultured Limnohabitans sp. | reverse complement strand
CAGACCCGTACCCGGCAAGTGCGCAAGCTGCAACTGCTAGGTGCGAAAGTCGCGCTGACCGTTGTGACCTTGATCAGCGTGGTGCAACTTTGGTGGCCCACGCCTTGGTTGGTGGTCGCCCTGATCAGTTGGGCACTCACGGGCCTGTTCGTGAGCTGGGCCTTGAGCCAAAGCGCCGCCCCCGCTGGGGCCAGCTTCAACCCCGCCACCCAACGCTTCACCTTGCCCGGCAGTTGGTTGCCACTGGCTTTGTTCATGGCCATCTTTGCCTGCAAATTTGTCGTGGGCATGCTGAACACCATCGCGCCAGAAACCATGCACAGCTTGCAAGCGGCCATCGGTATCAGCGCTCTGTATGGGCTTTTGTCCGGCATCGTCATCGCTCGGGTTTGGCGTTTTTTGAAACTTCAATGAAAGAAACTGTATGAACACCCCTCTCCAAACCTTCACCCGCCTGGCGTGCGCCTTCAGCTTGCTGGCCGCCAGCGCCAGCCAGGCCCAAGTCACCTCTGTGGGCATGCGCCAGATTCAGTCGAACGGTATGCCCATCACCTTGGTCTACCCCACTGCGGCGGTGGCTCAAGACGTCACTTACGGCGCATTCACCGTCCCCATCGCCAGCAACGCTGCGCCTTTGCCAGCAGATTCAACAGCGGCATCGGGCAAACGGGCGCTCATCGTCTTGTCGCACGGCACCGCAGGCAGCGCCCTGCCCGAACACACCCTGGCCGCCACACTGGCCCGCGCCGGTTTTGTGGTGGCCCAGCCCGAGCACCGTGGCGACAACTGGCAAGACTTCAGCAAAGCAGGCCCTGAGAGCTGGAAAACCCGGCCGCAAGATGTGAGCGAGACCATCGACGCCGTGGCGCGTGACCCTGCACTGGCCGCGCTGGTGGACACCCGCCGCGTGGGCGTGCACGGCATGTCGGCAGGCGGCGTGACCGGCTTGGTGCTGGCCGGGGCGCAATGGCGCATGTTGAATTTGATCCAGCACTGTGCGCAGAACCTGGACGAGGACATCGGCTTTTGCCTGAACGGCTTGGGTGGAAAGACTTGGCCCCAACTTCAGCGCAAAACCCAGTTTTTCATGGCGAAGGTTTTGACCGAAAGCAACGCCCCCGACAACTTGAAAGTGGTGCACGGCGGCAATCCCAAGACAACAGCCCAAGACCAAGGCCATGACCCACGCCCAGACCCCCGTGTGGCAGCCGTCAGCATGGCCGTGCCCGTCGGCGTCATCTTCACCCCCGAAAGCCTGGCGCGCATCCGCATCCCCGTGGGCCTGAGCACATCGGGCGATGACGGTGTGCTGCTGCCCCGCTTTCACAGTCAGCATGTGTTGAAACATTGCAAAACCTGCACCACCCTGTCGGACCACCCGCAAGCGGGCCACTTCGACTGGCTATCACCCTGGCCTGCCAGCGTGGCCCAAACCGTGGCCGCCACCCAAATGCGCGGGGGCATGCCCAAGCCCGAATTCACCGACGCAGACCGCCAAAAAGCCTTCGACCAGATCGCGGTATTCTTCAAGCAAAAGCTCTCTCAGCCATGAACACCCACCCCCTCCTTGCCTGGCTCCCGCCCCATCACCGTCGCCCCTTGCTGCAGCGCTTGCTGATCGTGTGGGGCGTGGCTTTGTTGATTGGCTTGGGCACTTGGAACGGCAACGTGGCCAAGGGACACCCCAGCGCCATCGATGTCTCGATGGTCTACGCCTACGCTATCTCCACCTTCATTTGGCTGCTGACCGATGTGCCGCGCTTTGCCTTCAAGCGCCTGCTGCGCTCACCCGCGCCCTACTACTGGCCACCTGCGCTGCCCGCCACGCTCATGCTGTTGGTTGGCATTCCGCTGGGCTATGTGCTGGGCACGCTGGTGGGCGACGCTTATTCAGGCAAGTCCACTTGGGAGTTGTGGTACCTCAATCGCAACCGGTTTTTGGGCCTGATGGTCAGCGCCCTCGCCCTCAGCGTCGCCTTCGTCGCGTATTTCAGCCAACGCGGCAAAGCCGAATCGCTGGCCAACGAGGTGACACAGGCGCAGCTCATGC
>NZ_CALBEX010000450.1 GCF_937889215.1 uncultured Limnohabitans sp. | reverse complement strand
CACCACCAGCAAGTTGGGGGCCGAAGCCACCAGCGAGATGGGGCTGAAGTCCTTGACCATGTCATAGGGCATTTTTTCGTAGAGCGCCCCATTGATCGAGTGGGTGCCGACCGTGCCCATGACAAAGGTGTGGCCGTCGTTGGCGGCTTTGGCCACGTTGTCGGCGCCAATGTTGCCGCCCGCGCCGGGCTTGTTGTCGACCACGATCGGAAAGCCCAACTGCGCTTTTTCACTGAACAAGCGGGCCAAAATGTCGGGCGCTCCCCCGGATGGGAATGTCACCACCAGGCGCATCGGCTTGGTGGGAAAGGCTTGGGCCCAAGCGCCCGTGGCGGTCAGGGCGCAACAGCCCAGCAGGGCCAAGCCGAGGCTGCGGCGAATGGGGGAAATAAGGCGGTGAATGGCGGGCATGGTGGGTCTCCTTGTGCGTTCACTTTAGGCGGCGGCTGGCCTGCTCGCGATGGTGAAAACCCTTGCTCGATCGGGCTTGCTTGTCGTCTCGGCGACGCCCATTTGTGTTGCCAAGGCGTCATGCCGAGGCCAAGTGCCTCGCGCAAACCCCTCATTTGAAGGGATACTTGCCACTCCTCATGCAAAACACCCAAACACCGCGCCCACTCAAGCCTTGGCAAGTCATGCTGGGCGGTATTTTTGGCTTGGTGCTGAGCATTGGTATGGCCCGGTTTGCCTTCACCCCTTTGCTGCCCGCGTTGCAGTTGCAAACCGGATTGAGCGATGCCGGTGCTGGGGGCTTGGCCGCCATCAATTACGCCGGCTACATCTCGGGGGCCTTGGCCGCCGCTTGGATCGACGACGTTCGTTGGCGTCACCGGCTCTACAGCATGGGCTTGTGGTTGTCTTTGCTCACCGTGGCGGCCATGGCGATGTCGACCTGGATGCCCAGCTGGGTGCTGTGGCGGTATTTGGGCGGTTTGTGTGGTGCCACGGGCATGTTGCTGGGTGCGGGTTTGGTGCTGGGTTGGCTGATGCGCCAGGGCCGCCGGCCCGAGTTGGGGGTGCTGTTCATTGGCCTGGGTCTGGGCATTGTGGTGTCGGCGCTGGGGGCTTGGGGCGTGTCCCGAATTTGGTCGCTGTGGTCAGACCAATGGTTGGCCATGGCGGCGGTGGGCTTGGTGTTTTTTGTGCCAGCTTGGCTGTGGCGTCCACCTGTTCCACCTGCTGCGTTGGCAGCCAATGCTGCCCAGGTGGCGCCCAAAGTGTCTCGCCGTTGGATGCTGACCATGGCGGGCAGTTACTTTGCTGCGGGCTGGGGTTTTGTCATCAACGCCACCTTCACCGTGGCGATGGTCGAGCGAGAGCCTGCTTTGGCCGGGCAGGGCGCATTGGCTTGGGCCTTGGTGGGTTTGGCGGCCATGCCCGCTGTGTTTTTGTGGGACAAGGTGGCGCGGCGCTTTGGCGATACCCGGGCCTTGTTGTTGGCCTTCGGGCTTCAGACCGTGTCCATCGTGCTGCCCGCCGTTTCGGCCTCGTTGTTTGCGGCCTTGGCGGGAGCGGTGGGTTATGGCGCCACGTTCATCGGCATCGTCAGCATGACCTTGGCCTTGGTGGGGCGGCGTGCGCCGCAAAATCCGGGAAAGGCCATGGCCCGTTTGACGCTCAGCTATGGTGCGGCCCAGGTCGTCGCGCCTGTCGTGGCGGGGGCCATGGCACAGGCCACGGGCACGTTCAAAGGGGCGATTTGGCTGACGGCAGCGGTCATGGCAGCGGGCATGGCCTTGTTGGCCACCTTGCCCAAAGATCAGGACTGAGTCTTTTTTTGGGGCCATTGACGCGCAAAATGCGGGCTTGTCCGGTCCGGACGCTATTTCCAACAAGGCCCTTGCCGTGAACCTGCAAACTTATATCCCCGGCAAAGACGCCCCGCTGGAAGCCACCATTCAGAACCTGCAAGCCAAGCTGCAGGCGCTGGGCTTTCACATCGAAGAAAAAAGCTGGCTCAACCCGGTGGACGGCATTTGGTCGGTGCACATCCGCGACCGCGATTGCCCGATCTTGTTCACCAACGGCAAAGGTGCCACGCGTCTGGCGTGTTTGGCCAGTGCCTTGGGGGAGTTTTTTGAGCGCTTGTCGACCAATTATTTTTGGACCCACTTCTACCTGGGCCCGGACATCGCGAACCACGATTTTGTGCATTACCCGCAAGAGCGCTGGTTCGATTTGCCAGAAGACGATGTGTGGCCGCAAGGTTTGCTCAACCCGCAGTTGCATGCGTTTTACAACCCAGAGGGGACGCTGTCTGCGCGAAGCTTGGTGGAGTTCAATTCGGGCCACGAAGAGCGCGGCATTTGCACCTTGCCTTATGTGCGCCAGCGCGACGGCAGCACGGCGTTCATTCCGGTCAACATCATCGGCAATTTGTATGTGAGCAACGGCATGTCCGCGGGCAACACCGCGCCGGAGGCGCGGACACAAGCTTTGTCAGAGGTGTTTGAGCGTTACATCAAGGGCAAGATCATCAGCGAAGGCCTTTGTCTGCCCGATGTGCCCCAAGCCGTGATCAACCGATACCCGCGCATCGCTGCAGGCATTGCGGCCTTGCGTGCAGCGGGCTTTGGCATTTTGGTCAAGGACGCCTCTTTGGGCGGGCAATACCCGGTGATGAATGTGACCTTGTTGCACCCTGAAGACCAAGGCTGCTTTGCCAGCTTTGGCGCGCACCCGCGGTTTGAGGTGGCCCTCGAACGTGCCTTGACCGAGTTGCTGCAAGGCCGTGCGCTGGACACCCTCAAAGGCTTTCCGCCCCCCACGTTCGATCTCGAAGAGGCGGCGAGCGCCACCAACATCGAGATCCATTTTGTGGATTCAAGCGGCGTGATTCACTGGAACTTTTTGAGTGAAATCCCGGACCATGTTTTTGTGGATTGGAACTTTGCAAGCACCACAGCGCAAGACTACGAATGGTCTGTCAACAAGATCCACGAAGAGGGATTTGACATTTACGTGGCAGATTTTGAGCATCTGGGCGTGTACGGCTGCCGCATTTTGGTGCCCGGCATGTCCGAGATTTACCCGGTGGACGATTTGGATTTCGAGAACAACAGCATCGCCAACCCGATGCGCGAAGCCATTTTGAACCTGACCGATCTGGACGACGACGAGTGCGAAGATTTGTTGGCCACGCTCAATGAGTCGGGCTTGGCCGATCAGCGCCCGGTGGCGGCAGTCATTGGCTTGGCACCCGATGCGGGCAGTTTTTGGTCCGACTTGCGTGTGGGCGAACTCAAAACTTTGCTGGCGCTGGCCTCGGGCAACGAAGAGGCCACCCTTGAAGGCTGCGAGTGGATTCGCCACTTTGACCAACTCGCACCGCAGCGCAGGGCAGTTTATGCCTGTGTTGAAAATCTGATTCAGCTGTCTGACGGCGGCAGCACCGGCCCTTATTTGACGGCATTGCGCCAGCTCTACGGCGCAGCAGCGTTGGGGCAGGCGCAGGCTTTGATCGCCCAGACCGACCGGTTCATGGGCATTTCGGCACCCGGCTTGCAGCTGGAAGGCTGCGCCATGCACCAAAAGTTGCTCACCGCCTACGGCAAGGTGCAGGCGCTCAAGGCCCAGGCCTATCGGGCCTGAGTCAAACCCCCAGGCTTTGGAGTTGCACCAGGCCTTTGGGGGTTTGCAGCGTGGCCACCAGATTGGCGGGGCCCGCTTCGATGGCGATGTCCGACAAACCAATGGCCTCATAAGCGGCTTGCAGTTTGGCCGCGCTGGGGTGGTGCACGGTCAGGCTTTGCAGGGTGACCCCTGAGCGGGGCAGGCTGTTGCGCGGGTGCATGCGCAGCGGCTCGGCGGCATCGGGCTTGCCCCATTGAATCAGGGTGGGCAGACAGCCGTTGAACAAACGCTCACCGTCTTCGCGCACAGTGATTTGCCAGTGCAGCATGCCTTTGCTCGATTTGCGGCTGGCGTGCACCACTTGGCCGCGTTCCATGCCTTGGGTGCGCAGCACATGGCGTGCGGCCTTGACGTCGTCGGTGCTGCTCACAAAGTGAATCAACTGGGGGCCTTGGGCCACGGCTTTTTGCAAGGCCGCGTCGTCCATGTCGAACCAACGCGGCACTTGGGAACGTTTCGGAATCACGGCCGCTGGGTTGATGGCGATGATTTCGAAATAGGCCAAGGGAAATTGGGGTGAGGCGATTTTGAACAGGCGGTTGTGGGTGCCGTATTTTTCGTGCTCGCCACCGGGGCCTGGAGTGATGCCCAGGGTGTCTTCGCACCACTGCACGCCTTCGTCCAGAGATGCGGCCATCACCACGAGGTGATCAATTTGAGTTTTCATGGGTTTGTTGGTTCAGTGTCTAGCGGCACACGCCGGGCACCGTTGAAGCGATTTTTCCAGTAGGCCGTGCGCATGTCTTCAATTCTGACCGGTTGTCCGGGGCGGGGGGCGTGGATGAATTTCCCATCGCCCAGATACATGCCAACGTGGCTGAAGGCACGGCGCATGGTGTTGAAAAACACCAAATCACCCACCTGCAATTCTTTGCGGTCAATCACGTCTGTGGTACGGGCTTGGTCCACGGCCCGTCGTGGCAAGAGCTGCCCGACCGACTTTTCATACAGGTGGCGCACGAGGCCGCTGCAATCGAAACCGGTGACTTCACTGGTGCCGCCATAACGGTAAGGCACCCCAAGCAGGCCCATGGCCTGCGTGACGATCGACGAGGCGTGGTCGCTGGCTTTGTCTTTGGCCAGGTTCAGTTGGCCAGAGAGCTGCGACACCAGATCACGCTCAGCAAGCGGCTGGCCCAAGCCTTCTTCCAAAGGGTTTGACCAGGCCGTTGCGTTCAGGAACACGGCAAAATAAATCAGCAAAAACCAGCGCATAGCTTTTGAGCATAACGGATATTTTTACGCTGCCGATCAGCCTTTTAGGCGTGGGCCACTTGGCGTGGTTGATGCGCAGCCGGGGACAGAGCGTCTTGGCGGCCCCGTGTTTTGGCGTCGAACATGGGCCATGCACCGGGCACGGCGAGGGTGCTGCGACAATCCTGACCCAGAAACTCAAAGGACTGAACATGTTGATCGATGCAGATGCAAGCCAATTGGTGCTGGTGGATTTTCAGGCCCGACTGAAACCGGTGATGCTGGACGCCGATGCGGTCTGGGCCAACGCGGCCCGCCTGGCCACATTGGCTAAGGCGCTGGATGTGCCCACCTGGGGCACCGAACAAAATCCATCGCGTTTGGGTGAAATGCCCCCCGACATCCGCAGCCACTGCCGTCAGGTGCTGGCCAAAATGCAGTTCAGCGCGGTGGAAGAGGGGTTGGGCGAGTGGCTGCAGCCCGAGCCGCCCCAAGCCCCCAAGGGCAATGCACGCAGCTTGCCGCGCCATTTGCAAAAACCTCAACCCGGCACTGAGGAGCGCAAAACCATCGTGCTGGCGGGCTGCGAAGCCCATATTTGCCTGATGCAAACGGCCCTGGACTTGCTCGAAGACGAATTCGAGGTGTGGGTGGTGACCGATGCTTGCACCTCGCGCACAGAACGCAACCGAGACGCCGCCTACGACCGACTGGCCGGTGCCGGGGCCGAGTTGGTGACCGCCGAGATGGTGGCGTTTGAGTGGATTCGCACGGCCGAGC
>NZ_CALBEX010000449.1 GCF_937889215.1 uncultured Limnohabitans sp. | reverse complement strand
TGCATAGCCTCTCGGCCAGCGTGGGTCAGCAAGTGGGCCCCGGCCAGGTGCTGGTGCAATGGAAGGAAGCCGCATGAACACCGCCGATGGCACAACTGGTTTCTCGACCGAAGACCTGCAAAGCCTGCAGACCACGGTGGAGCGTTTTGCCAAACGAGCCATCGCCCCACATGTGCCCGAATGGGAGGAAGCCGGTCAGTTTGACCGGTCGCTTTACACCCAGGCCGCCGAGCTGGGCCTGCTGGGCTTGGGCTACCCCGAACACTTGGGCGGCACACCTGCGCCATGGCGTGCGCGCAACATGCTGTCGCAAACTTTGGCACGCTACGGCGGCAGCGGCGGTGTGATGGCCAGCCTGTTCTCGCTCAACATCGGCTTGCCGCCGGTCATGGCACATGGCAGCGCCGAGTTGCAAGCCGAAGTGGTGCCGCCCGTGCTGCGCGGCGAGCGCATTGCGGCACTGGCCATCACCGAGTCTGGCGGCGGCTCGGACGTGGCCGGCCTGCGCACCACCGCCCGCGCCGACGGCGCGGACTACGTGATCGATGGCGAGAAAGTCTTCATCATCACCTCGGGCCTGCGGGCTGACTGGATCACGTTGGCCGTGCGCACTGATGCGGCCAGCAAAGGTGCCAGCGGCATCTCGATGGTCGTCGTACCCGGTGACACGCCCGGCATCACGCGCACGCGCCTGCACAAGATGGGCTGGCACAGCTCGGACACGGCGCAGCTGCGTTTTGACGGCGTGCGCGTACCCCAGCGTTATCGCCTGGGCTAAGAAGGCGCGGGCTTCAAAATGATCATGGGCAACTTCAACGGCGAGCGCCTGGCCATGTCGGCCATGGCGCTGGGTTTTGCTGAGGCCTGCTTTGACGAAGCCCTGGCCTGGGCACGCCAACGCCAGACCTTTGGTGCAGCCCTGATCGAGCGGCAGGTGATTCGTCACAAACTGATGGACATGCAAATGCGCATCTCGTCGACGCAAGCCTGGGTCGATGCCGTGGCGCAGCAGGCCGATGCTGGCCAAACCAATGCCGAGTGGGTGGCGCAGGTCTGCCTGCTGAAAAACCACGCCACCCAAACCCTGCAGTTTTGCGCCGATGCCGCCGTGCAACTGCTGGGCGGCATGGGCTACATGCGCGGCACCGTGAGCGAGCGGGTTTACCGCGAAGTCAAGGTGATGATGATCGGCGGTGGGGCCGAAGAGATCATGAAAGAGCTGGCGGCCAAGCAGTTGGGCATTTGAAGCCTCGAATGCACAACATGCGCAGATAATCCCCGCTGCATCCACTCGCAAACTGCCCATGCGCACCACATTCAACTACAAGCACTTGTACTACTTCTGGGTCGTGGCCAAGGAGGGCGGTATCACCCGGGCCGCTGACAAACTCGACATGGCCGTGCAAACCGTGAGCGCACAGGTGCGCGAACTCGAAAAATCGCTCGGTTATGCCTTGCTCAAACCTGCCGGGCGTGGCCTGGTGTTGACCGATGCCGGACGAGCCGCCATGAAACAAGCGGACCTCATTTTTCAGTTGGGCGAAAACTTGCCCGCGCTGGTGCGCGATGCAGTCAGTTCACCCACTGTGCGGCTGGCTGCAGGCATCTCAGACGGCCTGCCCAAACTCGTGGTACGCCGTCTCATGCAGCCCGTCATGAGCGAGCCGCATCTGCGTTTGCTCTGCCACGAGGGTGAATTCGACGACCTGCTGGGCGACCTCGCCCTGCACCGTCTGGATGTGGTGTTGTCTGACCGACCTGCCCCAGGCAACGCCAACATCAAGCTCTACAACCACGCCTTGGGTTCCTCCCCTGTGTCTTGGTATGGCACTGCTGCGCTGGTCAAATCGGCCCAGAAAAGATTTCCGGCCAGCCTGGCAGAAGTACCGGTGTTGCTGCCCACCAGCCACACTGCCGTTCGCACCCGGCTGGACCACTGGTTTGAACAGCGCGGCATCCGAGCGCGCATCGTGGGTGAATTTGAAGACAGTGCTTTGCTCAAGACCTTTGGCGAAAGCGGCATGGGTGTGTTCCCGGCCGCTGAATGGGTCCACGACGAGCTGCTGGCGCACTACGATGTGCAGCGCCTAGGGCCCTGCGAAGGCGTGAAAGAAAACTTTTTTGCCATAGGCACCGAAAAGAAGGTGCATCACCCGCTGGTGCAGCGGCTCTTGCAAGCCAGCGACGCGGCCCACTGAGCCACGAAAATACGGAGTCACGCAGGCTCCGCAGCCCCAGACTTAAAAAAGCCCCCAGAGCTTGTGACCCTGGAGGCTTCTTCAAGAACGCCGCGCTTCAGGCTTTGGCCGAACGCACACTCAGCAACATGGTCGCGGCCAAGATACCGACCACCACACCCAGCGAGATGCCTACCGGGATTTTGAACACATCGATCAAGCACATCTTGGTGCCAATGAACACCAGGATCACGGCCAGGCCGTAGTTGAGCAGGTGAAACTTGTTGGCCACTGCCGCCAGCAAGAAATACATGGCACGCAAACCCAGGATCGCGAACACG
>NZ_CALBEX010000448.1 GCF_937889215.1 uncultured Limnohabitans sp. | reverse complement strand
ATGTTTTTGTTCCAACCCGGCGTGGATTTGCGCCAAGTGGTGGATGCGGTCAATCAAGTCGGAGCCACCCCGTCGGCGCTGATCGCCATCCTCGAAGCCCTCAAAAGCACCGGCAGCTTGCGTGCCGAGCTGATCGTCATCTGAGCCATCTGAGCCAACCGACATGAGCGACATCTCCACCTCCGGCTCTTATCTGGACTTCAACGCGCTGACGCAGTTGAAGGGCGATGCCGCGCGCGACCCGAGCAAGGCGGTGCGCAAAACAGCCGAGCAGTTCGAGGCCTACTTCATCCAACAAATGATGAAGACCATGCGCGACTCGATCGAAAAAAGCGATCTGGTCGAAGGCGGCAACATGGAGATGTACCAAGACCTGATGGACAAGGAAGTGTCGCTGAGCATGGCCAAACGCGGTGGCATGGGCCTGGCCGACATGCTGGAGCGCCAAATGAACCAAACGCAGGTTCAAAGCACGCAAGATGCACTGCGCATGCGCCAACCCGCCAGTGCCAACCCCGCCCCCGCCGCCCTGCCCCTGAACCCTGTGCGTGAGCCCATGTCGCTCAAACCCGCCGCCATTGAAGCCTATCGCATTGAGCGCAACACCGGCTTCAAGCTTGGAGACAAACCATGAGTGACTTGCTCAGCATTGGCAGCTCGGGCGTCAACGCTTACCAGCGGGCATTGGCCACGGTGTCCAACAACATCGCCAACGTCAACACCGATGGCTACACCCGCCAAGATGTGTCTTTGGCCGCCAACCAGCCGCGTCAAATCGGTAACAGCTATCTGGGCACTGGCGCACGCTTTGACGCGGTGCAACGCCAATACGATGCTTTTGTCGAGTCGAACCTTCGCAACAGCAACAGCGACCTGGAAAGCCAAAAACCCCTGCTGTCTTATGTGAACCGCCTGATCGACGTGATGGGCGACGAAAGCATTGGCCTGACCACGGCCATGAACCGCTTTTACGAATCGGCCCGCGACCTCTCCAGTGACCCGGCATCGGTGGTGTCTCGCAGCATCTTTTTGCGCGATGCCGATGGCCTAGCAGCCAGGTTTCGCCAGCTGGCCGGTCAATTTGAACTGCTCGACAACGAAACCCGCCAATCTGTAGAAACCGATGTGGGCCAAGTCAATGCCTTGACCAGCCAACTCGCCTTGATGAACAAGCAATTGGCGAAACACAGCAACGTGGCCAGTCAACCTTCTGAGCTGCTGGACCAGCGCGACTTGTTGCTGCGCGAACTGTCCAGTCTGGTGGCCGTCAAGACCAAGTTCGAACCCAATGGCGCTGTGGTCGTCAGCGTGGGCGACACCTTGGACCAAGGCATTTTGGTCAACCAAACCAGTGCCCGCGCCATCAGCGTCCAAGAATCCAGCATCGAGCCCGGAAAGCTCGAATTCGTCATTGACGCGTATGGCACGTCTGAGCCGATACCTGGCATCACCAGCGGCAAGATCGGTGGCGTGATGAGTTTTCGTGACCAGGTGCTCAAACCGGCCAGCGCCTCGCTGGACGACCTGGCCGCCACCATGGTCCAAGAAGTCAACAAAGTTCACCGCGACGGTGTCGATGCCGAAGGACAACTGGGCGGCGATTTGTTCGGTTTTAGCGCAGGGCAGTCGGGCCAAGCGGCAGGCATGAACATGCTCATCCAAGATGCCAACCGCGTCGCCGCAGCGGGACAGTTCCGCGTCATCGACGCGCCGCTGAACAGCGGCACTGCGCAAGCCCGCATCGCTTACACCGCCCCCTCTTTTGAAGGACCAACCGCTTTGCTGCGCGATCTGGCCCTGGCCCAAATTCCACAGATTGCTACGGTGGGCGTGAACATGAGTGTCAACCAGCCTTTTGCCAGCCTGGGGCTGGTGGCCGTGGGCACACAAGACCTGTCATTGACACTGAACAACCCCGGTGAAGGGCAGTCTTTTCAGGTGCTGACACGCGATGGCCGTCACTTGCTGGGCACCACGCTCAGCAGCAAAGAGCAAGCCTTGCTGATCAAAGAAAGCAATGGCCTGGAAGCGGGCGCCACCTACAGCGACAGCGGCATCAACGCCACCTACAGCGCAAGCAACAGCCCCACTTACCTCGACATGGACATCTTCATGGGTGCCAAAGCCGAGGTGCGCCTGGAGCAACAATTCAACGAAGACACAGGCGATCGGCTGGCCCCGAAAAAGCTCTCAGCGGTCTTGACCGGCTCTGATTTTTCTGCATTCACAGGCCCCATCGCAGCCTACACCTTCACGCTCAATGGCCACGCCCTGCCCGCGCTCAGCACCACAGGCGCACTCGGGCTCAGCGACATCGTCTCTTGGCTCAATGCCGAAAGCACCCACACCGGCGTGACCGCCAGTGCGGTGGCTGGCCAATTGGTGCTGAGCCGCCCGAGCACCAACACCACAGACGACATCCGCCTGGGCATGGGCAGTGCCGGCACCCCCCAAGATTTGAAGCACCTTGGCTTTGACACCCGCATCTCGATCACCGGTGCCGCAGCCGATGACCTGCTGGTGTTTGTGACCGACCGCAGCGGCGTGGCCAGCACAGCGCTGGTGAGCGCTCAGTTTGCAGGCGTCGAAGGCGACATGAAGCAGGCCCTTCGCGACGGCCCGATGACCGTGACGTTCAGCACCAACACCACTTACCAAATTGTGGACAGCGCCACCCAAACGGTGCTGGCTGAACGCGAATTGACGCTCGACCCCAACTCACCCACCCCCAGCCTGAGTTACCGTGGTCTGAAATTGTCGTTTTCCACCGCACCCAAAACGGGCGACCAGTTCACGATCGACGGCAACCGAGACGGCATCGGCAACAACGAAACCATGCTGCAACTGGTGGCGCTTGAGGACCAACGCCTCATGCCCGGTGGCCTGACCATCACAGAGGCCTACATCGAGCGCGTGAACCAAGTGGGCAATGTGGCCCGTCAGGCCGCCATTTCGGAGCAAGCCTTGAATGTGGTCTACCAACAAGCCCAAGAAGCGCGTGACAGCATTTCGGGCGTGAGCTTGGACGAAGAAGCTTCGGCGCTGGTGCGCTTTCAGCAGGCCTACCAGGCCAACGCCAAGGTCATGCAAACCGCCATGTCTTTGTTCGAAGCCATTTTGCAAGTGCGCTAACAGGCCCGCCTCATGAAAATCTCCACCTCTTTCTTGTTTGACCGCGCCACCGAGCGCATGAGCACGATCCAAAACAAGCTGGCCACAACCCAAGCCCAGATGGCCGTGGGCAAACAAATCCTCTCGCCCAGCGCCGCGCCCGACCAGGCCGCAGCCATCCAGCGCCTGAAGGGTGAAGTGCAGCGCCAAGACAGCCACATGCGCACACTGAACGTGGCCATGGGCCGTTACACCGCCGAAGAAACCGCCCTGTCTGCCTCCAACGACATCCTGATCCGCATGAAAGAGCTCGGCATCCAAGCCGCCAACGACACCTTGGGTCCTGACGATCGCAAAGCCATCGGCGTAGAAATGAAAGCCCTGCGCGACCAACTGCTGAGCCTGGGCAACACACGCGATGACAGCGGCAACTATTTGTTTTCGGGCACACGGGTCAAAACCCCCGCCTTTGTCGAAGACGCCTATGGAAAAGTCGTCTACCAAGGCGACCAAACGCAAACCCGCATTCCTGCAGGCGTGGAACGCACCGTGCAGTTCACCCGCGCCGGCACCGACGTATTCAGCCGTGTGGTGCGCGACGATGGCCAGGCCGCAGGGTTTTTCGATGCCCTGGACCAGATGATCGAAGGCATGAACAACAGCCAAACCGGCAAGATCCAGCAAGGCATTGCCGACGTGACACAAATGCACAACAGCCTGACGCTGTCGCAAGCCCAAAACGGCTCGGACCAAACGGTGGTGCAGTCCCAGCTCGATGTGCTCGACGTGACCAAGCTGCGCATCCAATCCACCTTGTCGGAGATCGAAGACTTGGATTACACCGAGGCCGTGACCCGCATGAACAAGGAAATGATGGGCTTGGAAGCGGCCATGGGCAGCTTTGCAAAGATCTCCGGCTTGTCACTTTTTGATTACATCCGGGGTTGATGGCGTGTTGTTCCTCAAGTTGTAGCGACACCTGCCGAATCTTGAACTGATCTCATCCCCCTCTCCACACAGCGACCCCACCCATGGCCACCAGCAGCATCATCAACACCCTCGGCGCCGGCTCCGGCATCGACGTGAACAGCCTGGCCCAAAGCTTGGTGGACGCTGAAAAAACGCCCAAAAAAGAGCGTATCGAAGCCAAGATCGCCAAGTCCGAAGCCAAGATCACGGGCTACAGCGCCGTGAAGTACGCCTTGTCTGAGCTCAAAACTGCCTTTGGCAAACTCAACGATGCCAGCGATTTCAGCTCGATCCAACCCAGCAACACCCAACCCAGCGCCTTTGGTGTGAGCGCCAGCGCCACTGCCGAAGCGGGCAGCTACAGCATCGAAGTGTTGCAAACAGCGCTGGCGCAGCGCACGGCCAGCTCCACCTTTGCGGATCGCGCCAACACGCTCAATGGTGGGAGTGCTTTTACGCTCAACCTGAGCATTGGCGGCGTGGACCAAGGGGCCATTGATGTCACCACCGCCACCCCTGCGGGCATGGTCAGCGCCATCAATGGCGCCAAGCTAGGCGTGACAGCCCAGCTCATCAACACCGGCAGCGGCTACAACGTGGTCATCACTGGCGAAACAGGGGCCGATCAAAGTTTCAGCCTGACCAGCGACGA
>NZ_CALBEX010000447.1 GCF_937889215.1 uncultured Limnohabitans sp. | reverse complement strand
CGCAATTTTGGCGCCACGCTGGTGATCCTGGTGACCATCGTGATGACCATCATTTTGATCCGCACGCTGGGTTTGGCCAGCCGTGGCAGCGTGAACCCGTCTGAGGTCATGTTGGTCATGGGTTTCAGCGTGCTGGGGCAGATGACCACCATCATGACCTTGAGCCTGTTCATTGCTTGTGTTGCCACTTTGTCGCGCATGTACGCTGACAGCGAAATGGTCATCTGGTTTTCCAGCGGTCAGGGCTTGGGGCAGTTCATCCGACCGTTGTTTCGTTTTGCTTGGCCCATCTTGCTCGTGATTGCCTTGCTGGCCTTGTTCGTGTGGCCTTGGAGTCAGCAACAAATTCAAGATCTCCGTCAGCGCTTTGAAAAACGCAACGACGTTGAGCGCATCGCACCCGGCCAGTTCCAAGAGTCGGCCGGCGGTAACCGTGTTTTCTTCATTGACAAAGACAGCCCTGGTGAGAGCAACGGCAACAATGTGTTCGTCTCCAGCCGCGACGGCCAGCTCGAAAGTGTTACCACCGCCTCGCGCGGCCGGGTGGAGTTTGTGGGCACCGACCGGTTCTTGTTTCTGGAGAACGGCCAACAATGGCTCACAGATCTGGTTACTGGCGAAACACGCCTGACCCAGTTTGACCGCTACCAACTGCTGATCGACGCCAACTTTGTGCCCACCAACACCGAACGCAGCAGCCGACAAAGCACCACTTGGCAACTGATCGGACAACCCACCCTCACCAACCAAGGCGAGCTGACTTGGCGCATTGGCTTGATGTTCACCGCTTCCAACCTGGTCCTGCTGGCCTTGGCACTGTCGGCCGTGAACCCCCGTGTCGGGCGCAGTTACCACTTGGGTTTGGCGCTCTTGGTGTTTGTGGTTTATTACAACCTGCTCACCGTGGGTCAAAACTGGATCAGCGCAGGCCGTATCGGTGCCCTGCCCTTTGTGCTGCTCCTGCACGGCGGTGTCATGGCCCTGGCTTTGCTCTGGCTCGCTTTGCGGCACATCAACTGGAGTTGGCGGTATCTGGCCCCGGTGGTGCGCCCCATAAAGGGGGCCAACCCATGAAAACCGTTCGCCATCTGCTTTACGGCGAAATCATCCGTGCCGTGCTCTTCGTGGCTGTGGGCTTTCTGGCTTTGTTTCTGTTTTTTGACCTGCTCGACGAGCTGCAGGCCTTGTCACGCCACGCCGCGCAGGGCTACAAACTCCAGCATGCCCTGTTGTACATTGCGCTCAAAACCCCTGACCATCTCCGTGAATTGCTGCCCATCTCGGTCCTGATTGGGAGCATCTTTGTCATGGCGCGACTGGCCCAAAGCTCTGAATTCACCATCTTGCGCACAGGGGGGCTGGAGCCCTGGATGGCCCTGTCTTTGCTGCTCAAGCTGGGGCTGGTGTTTGTCGGCCTGACCTTCTTTTTTGGTGACTACGCCGCACCCTGGGCAGAGCGACAAGCGCAGCAAATCAAAGCCCCGTTTTTGGGCCAGCTGACGGTTGGGCAAACCGGGGCTTGGTTGCGAGAAAAACAAGGCGGCCAACAATTCGCGGTCAACGTGCGCACTTTTGATGGCATAGGGCAGATGCAAAATGTGCGCATCCATGCCTTCAACGACCAAGGCCAGTTGCTGAGCATCACCACGGCCCGGCAAGCGCAAATCCAGCCAGGCCAATGGCAGCTGAGCGACGTGCAAGAGAAAACAATCCTCAAGCCCAGCGCCACCAATCCGGCGCAGTTCAGCGCGGTTTCGCTCGCAAGCAAAGTTTGGCCCACCGACATCAGCGCCGACATGGTGGCCGCAGCCGTGCTCAGTCCCGACCGGATGAGCACTTGGGAGCTGTTTGGTTACATGACCCACCTCTCAGCCAACAACCAAAACGCCCAGCGCTACGAAATTGAGTTTTGGCGCAAATTGTTCTATCCCTTGAGCTGCTTGGTTATGTTGGTGCTGGCCCTGCCCTTTGCCTATTTGCACTTTCGTTCGGGGCAAATCGCCGGTCATGTTTTTAGTGGCGTGCTCGCGGGCATCAGTTTCTCGCTGCTCAACAACGTGTTCAACTTTGTTGGCAACCTGCAAAACTGGCAGCCCCTGCTGACCGCTGCTGCGCCTGCGCTTATTTACAGTGCCATCTCATTGGCTGCTTTTTGGTGGATGGTTTTAAGACGATGACAAACTCCTTGACTCAGCCCAGCGGCGTGATTTTGTTCGCCCATGGTTCCCGTGACCCGCTTTGGCGCTTGCCCATTGACGCCGTGGCCCAGCGCATGCGTGCGCAGCACCCTGGCCTGCCTGTGGCCGTGGCTTTTTTAGAGCTGACCGAGCCGGACCTGCCCCACACCGTGGAGGCGCTGATGAAACAAGGCGTGGCCCATGTGCGCATCGTGCCCATGTTTTTGGGCGTTGGCCGACACGCCCGCGAAGACCTGCCCGAACTGGTGCAAGGCCTGACCGAGGCCTACCCGCAAATGTCATTTGAACTCTTGCCCGCCATCGGTGAACACCCTGCCATGACGGCACTCATGGCCGAAATCGCGGTCGGATCGGCAGAGTCAGACCTTTAAAGCATAATGCAGGCCATCCATATAACGATAAACATATGAACCTGCACCAATTTCGTTTCGTCCAGGAAGCCGCCCGCCGCAACCTGAATCTGACCGAAACCGCCAAAGCCCTTCACACCTCGCAGCCAGGGGTCTCCAAAGCCATCATCGAACTCGAAGAAGAGCTGGGCATCGACATCTTTGCCCGGCACGGTAAACGGCTCAAACGCATCACCGAACCCGGGCAGCATGTGCTGCAAAGCATCGAGCTGATCCTGCGTGAAGTGGCCAACTTGCGCAAAATCGGCGAACAATACAGCGCGCAAGACAGCGGCACCCTGTCGATTGCCACCACCCACACCCAAGCGCGCTACGTGCTGCCTCTGCCGGTAGCCAAACTGCGAGAACAGTACCCCAAGGTCAACGTCAGCCTGCACCAAGGCGCCCCGGACCAAGTCGCCAAAATGCTGCTCGACGACACGGCCGAAATCGGCATCGCCACCGAATCCTTGGCGGCCTACGAAGACCTGGTGACCCTGCCCTGCTACGAATGGCAACACGTTTTGGTGCTGCCGATGGACCACCCGCTGGCCAGCAAAAGCCACCTCTCGCTCGAGGACATCGCCAGCGAACCCCTCATCACTTATCACCCCTCGTTCACTGGTCGTACCCGCATTGACCATGCCTTTGCAGCCAAAAAAATCACCCCTCGCATCGCCCTCGAAGCCATCGACTCCGACGTCATCAAAACCTATGTGAGGCTGGGGCTGGGCATCGGCATCGTGGCCGAAATGGCCGTGCAAGACGACCCGATCAAAGACCTGGCTGTACGACCCTTGGGCCAACTGCTGGGCATGAACGTGGCTCGTGTCGCTTTCAAGCGTGGCGCCTATTTGCGCCAATTTGTCTACCAGTTTGCCGAGCTGCTGAGCGACCGGCTCACCGCACCACTCATTGCCCGTGCCATGAACGGGCACAACAACGACTACGAACTCTGAACACCGCCATCTGTCTTTGCCATGAACGTCCGCACCCCTGCCCTCGTCTCCAAAGCGCCCCACATGGGCACCACCATCTTCACCGTCATGTCCGCCCTGGCGGCCGAAAAAAAAGCCGTCAACCTCGGCCAGGGCTTTCCGGACTTTCCGTGTGACCCCCGACTCACCGACTTGGTGGGCGACGCCATGCGCGAAGGCCTCAACCAATACCCGCCCATGCCCGGCGTGGCCCCGCTGCGCGAAGCTGTGGCCGCCAAAATCGAAGCCCTGTACAGCCGATCCTACAACCCGGCCACTGAAATCACAGTCACTGCCGGTGCCACCCAGGCCATCCTCGCCATCATCTTGGCCATCGTGCACCCTGGCGACGAAGTCATCGTGCTCGAGCCCTGCTACGACAGCTATGTGCCCAACATCGAGTTGGCAGGCGGCCGCGTGGTGCGCGTGCCCCTGACCCCAGGGAGCTTTCGGCCCGACTTTGACCGCATCCGCGCCGCCATCGGCCAGCGCACCCGAGCCATCTTGATCAACACCCCGCACAACCCCAGCGGCATGGTCTGGACCCGCGAGGAAATGCTCACCTTGCAAGAGATTTTGGCCCCCACCAACATCGTGCTCATCAGCGACGAGGTCTACGAACACATGGTCTACGCCCCCTTGCAGCACTGGAGCGCCGCACACTTCGACGGCCTGGCTGAGCGCGCCTTCATCGTCTCCAGCTTTGGCAAAACCTACCACGTCACGGGCTGGAAAGTCGGCACCGTCGCTGCGCCTGCAGACTACACCGCCGAGCTGCGCAAAGTGCACCAGTTCATGGTGTTCACGGTGAACACCCCCATGCAACATGCCCTGGCCCGCTACATGGCCGACCCTGCACCCTACCTGGAGTTGCCGGCGTTTTACCAACGCAAGCGCGATCTGTTTCGCAAGGGCTTGGCACAAACCCACTTCAAACTCTTGCCTGGTGAAGGCACCTACTTCCAATGTGCCGACATCTCGGGCCTGCAAGTGCCCGAAAGAAACCTCAGCGAGGCAGACTTTTGCCAATGGCTGACCGCTGAGATCGGCGTGGCCGCCATCCCCCTCTCAGCCTTTTATGGCAACGGCTTCGACCAAAAAGTCATCCGCTTTTGCTTTGCCAAAACTGACGAAACCTTGCACGCTGCGCTGCACAAACTCCAAGGCCTTTGAGTGTCAGCGAACAAAGCCAAGCTGCAGCCCTTCAAACTTCTCCAGCGCGGTCTCGCCACCGCTGGCCTCGCGCTGCTGACCGCCTGTTCAGCCTCCGCCCCGCAAGCCCTCTCGCCAGTGCTGCCCGACAAAATTGGGGGCAGTCATCCCGTCCCATCCAGCCCCACCCGCTTTGATTTGCCTGAAGGCCAAAGCCTGATCGGAAGGTTTTGGGCCAGCCCTAAACCCCGGCACATTGTGCTCGGCGTGCACGGCTTCAACGACTACAGCAAAGCCTTTGATCCGCTCGCCCAGCACTTGGTGACCGAGCTGCAAGCCACCGTGTACGCCTACGACCAACGCGGCTTTGGCGCCAATCCGCGACCCGGCATCTGGCCTGGCGCAGACACGCTGCTGGCTGATCTGCGCCACATCGCAGCCCAGCTGCGCGAGCGCCACCCCGGCCTGCCGCTCACGGTGGTGGGTGAAAGCATGGGTGGTGCGGTGGTGCTGGTGGCTGCCAGCGAAGCGCCCGGCCTTGCCGCAGACCGACTGATCCTCAAAGCACCCGCTGTTTGGGGCGCGAACAGCATGCCCTGGTACCAACGCCTGAGCCTGTTCACCATGAATCTGGTCGCACCCGACATGAGTTTCACTGGCCGTGGTCTGCCCTCACTGGGCATCCGCCCCACCGACGACATTGACGTTTCACGCGACTTGAGCCGCGACCCTCTGTTCATCAAGGCCACCCGCGTTGGCAGCCTTGCCGGGGTGACCGAACTCATGGGCCGTGCCCAAACCCAAACCGCCCTGCCACCCCAACGCGCCTTGGTGCTTTACGGCCTGCGCGACCGCATCATTCCGCTGCAACCGGTGTGCGATTGGCTCATGCACATTAACACC
>NZ_CALBEX010000446.1 GCF_937889215.1 uncultured Limnohabitans sp. | reverse complement strand
GAAGTTGGTCGGACCGATGCCGAAGTCGCTTACGGTGACGCTGGCCAACCTGATATATTTTGAAAAGGCAGAACTCCCACAGTCACTGGCCAATCGGCTGATTCGTTTGGCGGCCTTCCAGAATCCTGAGTTTTACAAAAAGCAGGCGATGCGCTTTTCGGTGTGGGATGAACCGCGTGTGATTGGTTGCGCCGAAAACCACCCCAACCATATTGCGTTGCCGCGCGGTTGCCTGGATGCCGCGCTGGCGCTACTTCGTGACAATTCGATTGGCTTCGAACTGATCGACGAACGATACGTGGGCTTGCCACTGGACGTTGCGTTTGCGGGTACTTTGCGGCCAGATCAAGAGTTCGCCGTTGCCTCCATGCTGCATCACGATGCGGGCGTCCTGTGCGCACCGACGGCCTTTGGCAAAACGGTGACGGCCGCTGCGATGATTGCGCGCCGTGGCGTCAACACGCTGGTGCTGGTGCATCGAACCGAACTGCTCAAGCAATGGCAGGAGCGCTTGCAATCATTCCTGGGCGTTGGCAAGGGCGTGGTCGGCACCATCGGCGGCGGCAAGGCGAAACCAACCGGAAAAATCGACATTGCGGTGATGCAATCGCTGTCGCGCCAGGGCGAAGTGAATCCGCTGGTCGAAAATTACGGCCACGTGATAGTGGACGAATGCCATCACGTCGGCGCGGCATCGTTCGATGCGATTTTGAAGCAGGCCAAAGCCAAATACGTGCTCGGGCTGACGGCCACACCGATCCGTCGTGATGGTCAGCAGCCGATTATTTTCATGCAATGCGGGCCAACTCGCCACACCGCAGCCAAGCCCACAGGTGCGCCGCACGATCTGGCGGTCACGCCCTGCATGTTGCACTCGCGGATAGATTTGCCGCAGGAGGCGGGGATTCAGGATGTATTCCGGCACCTTGCCATTGATCAAGCCCGAACAGACGCGATTGCTGCCGAGGTCATCAACGCTTACGGCCAGGGCCGCAAGGTGCTGGTGCTGACCGAGCGCACCGAACATCTCGATGCCATACAAACTGCCTTGGGCGACAAGGTGCCATCCTTGTTTGTCCTGCACGGGCGGATAGCCAAGAAGCAGCGCGCCGCACTGATCGCGGAACTGGGCGCGTTGCCACCTGATGCGCCGCGTGTCCTGCTGGCGACCGGCAAGTTGGTTGGAGAAGGGTTCGATCATCCCCCGCTGGATACCTTGGTGCTGGCCATGCCGGTGTCGTGGAAGGGGACCTTGCAGCAATACGCGGGCCGATTGCACCGCGAGCACGCGACCAAGATCGATGTGCGCATCATCGACTTTGTCGATACCGGCCACACAGCGCTGCTGCGGATGTGGGATAAGCGGCAGCGTGGTTATCGAGCAATGGGGTATCGGGTGGGCTCGGATGACTTAAGTGACTTCTGACTTGCCAGTGATAAGAAAACTTACTTTAATTGTTGCAAGTCAAATTAAAGAACACTTTAATGGGTGGGGGGGTAGAAATCTCTACGACCCATGTTCAAAGATGCGTGCGCCTGCACAGATTTTTGTGCGTGCAAATTGAAAATAATTTTTTATGGGCGACCTCGTGGGTGCTCAAAGGCGCTTTAACAGGCCTGTCAACCGCCTTTGATAACAATTTGCGGTATTTTTGACGGTATGTCAAAATAAATTCTTTAGAAAACCTTTACTTCATGCGGGCCACAGTCCGGTTTGCGATCCCCGCCAGCGCACCAAGCCTACAAAATCGGTGCTGAGCTCCAGCTCCAAGACTTGGGCAAACAGAGCAAGTTTTAAAACGGTGTTCAGCGCGTCTGCAAAACCCCATAGACCCCTTGACGAAACTTGGCTATCACCGAGTGGCCGGCACGCCCGTCAAATAAGCATGCAACTCAACGGCGTTTAAGGGGCCAGAGACGATCTGAATAGAAGAGCTGGCACTTGAGGGCATTTCAGATACAAAGTCTTTTCTCCATTGATCAAACTGACAGACAAAAGGTGCGCAGGCAGGTCAAGCGGTCATCAGGCCGCACCTTAAACGCCGTAGCGGTCTCGGTAAGCTTGCACACGGCTGTGGTGCACCAAAAGCGCTGGTGTGCTTTGAGATGACAAAAACGCCAAAAGGTCAGACAACTGGGCAATGGTGCAGACCTGCATGCCCAAAGTGTTGCGCACATACTGAACAGCGCTGTGCGAGACGTCTTGCACCGATCCGTCAGGCTGCTTTTCGGTGGCCATTTCTTGGCGGTCCAGGGCAATGGCGATCGCGTGCGGCGTGGCTCCGGCAGCCTGAATCAGCGCAATCGACTCGCGGGCAGCTGTCCCAGCGCTCATCACATCGTCCACGATGAGCACCCGGCCCTGCAGAGGTGCGCCCACCAAACTGCCGCCTTCGCCGTGGTCTTTGGCTTCTTTGCGGTTGTAGGCAAAGGGCACGTTTTTGCCCAAGCGCGCCAACTCAATGGCCACGGCCGCGCCCAGTGGGATGCCCTTGTAGGCGGGACCAAAAATCATGTCGAATTCGATGCCGCTGGCCAGCAAGGCTTTTGCATAGAATTGCGCCAATCGGCTCAACTTGGCGCCATCGTCAAACAACCCGGCGTTGAAGAAATAAGGGCTCATGCGTCCCGCTTTGGTCTTGAATTCGCCAAAGCCCAGCACGCCCGAGTCGACTGCAAATTGCACAAATTCTTGAGCGAGCGCCTGCATGCCGGCGCTGCTTGCCTGTCCTGTCACCATGGGGAAATCCTTGTTCAAACTCACCAGCCTTAACCTCAACGGTATCCGCTCCGCCACGACCAAAGGGGTCGAAGCCTGGCTGATGCAAGAGAAACCCGATTGTATTTGCGTGCAGGAAGTCAAAGCCCAGGCGGCCGATGTGGCGGGCAAGTTTGAAGCGCTGGCAGGCATGCAAGGCCATTTCCAGTTTGCAGAGAAAAAAGGCTACTCGGGTGTGGGTGTCTACACCCAACACGAGCCCAGCGACGTGGTGGTTGGGTTTGACGGTGGCGAGTTTGACGCCGAGGGCCGCTATGTGGAGCTGCGTTTTGACACCCCAACCCGCAAGCTGTCCATCATCAGCAGCTATTTTCCCAGTGGTTCATCTGGACCCGAAAGGCAAGAGGCCAAATACCGCTTTCTGGACAAGATGTACCCTCACCTCATGGCGCTCAAGGGCGAACGAGAGTTTGTGCTGTGTGGCGATGTGAACATCGCCCACCAACTAGCCGACCTGAAAAACTGGCGCAGCAACCAAAAGAACAGCGGTTTTTTACCCCAAGAACGTGAGTGGATGACCCGCCTCACCCAAGAGGGCGGCGTGGTGGATGTTTACCGCCGCTTGCAGCCTGATGCCACCGACGCTTGCTACACTTGGTGGAGCAATCGCGGTCAGGCCTATGCCAAAAACGTGGGCTGGCGGCTGGATTACCACTTGGCGACAGCTGCCGTGGCCGACAAAGCCCGCACTGAGCACATCTACAAGGGCGAGAAATTTTCAGACCACGCGCCGATCACGGTCGAATACGACTTGGACCTCTGAGCGACCCCCGAAGGACATCCGCCCCTGCAGAC
>NZ_CALBEX010000445.1 GCF_937889215.1 uncultured Limnohabitans sp. | reverse complement strand
GGTGGTCAGGCAGAACAGCGAGCAAATCACCATCACCGGCAAAGGGCTGGAGCCCGTCCAATCCGGGCTGTCAGCCAAAGCGCCTGCTGCCAAACAAATCCGCAGAGGGGCCGTGGTCAGGGTCATCCGCTTGACCAACGGCCAATGGGAACTCACGCAGCTGCCCGAAGTCGAAGGCGCCTTTGTGTCGATGACGCCTCAAACAGGCGCCATCCGGGCGCTGGTGGGTGGTTTTGACTTCACCAAAAATCAATTCAACCACGTCACACAAGCTTGGCGGCAGCCGGGCTCCAGTTTCAAGCCTTTCATCTATTCTGCAGCGCTTGAAAAGGGCATCTCTGCCAACACCCAGGTGAACGATTCGCCCTTGTTTTTTGGTGGTGGCGTGACCGGGGGCCAACCTTGGGAGCCGAAAAACTACGACGGCAAATTTGACGGACCCATGAGCCTGAGCACCGGTCTGGCCAGATCCAAGAACATGGTGTCGATACGGGTGCTTGAATCGGAGGGGCCGCGCAATGCCCAACAATGGATTGGCCGTTTTGGGTTTGATGAGGACAAGCACCCCCCTTATCTGACCATGGCCCTGGGGGCTGGCTCGGCCACCGTGATGCAGATGGCCACGGCCTATTCGGTCTTTGCCAACGGTGGCCAACTGGTGCCACCTCACCTGATCACACGCATCAGCGACTACAAAGGCCGCATCCTGGTCGACACCCCAGCCACCCCCAACAACCCCGCATCGGGTCGCGCCATCTCAGAGCGCAATGCCTTTGTCATGTCCACCTTGTTGCAAGAAGTGACCCGATCCGGCACGGCAGCAAGGGCCCAAGCCACCTTGGGGCGCACAGACCTTTTTGGCAAAACCGGCACCACCAACGACGCCATGGACGCCTGGTTTGCCGGTTACCACCCGCAATTGACCGCGGTGGTCTGGATTGGCTATGACAACCCCCGCAAACTTGGTGACCGAGAAACCGGCGGCGGCTTAAGTCTGCCGGTCTGGATCAAGTACATGGAAACCGCACTTCGCACCCTCCCCCAAACAGAGCTGACGCCGCCAGAGGGCTTGGTCAATGTCGCAGGAGAGTGGCTCTACAACGAGTTCGCCGTGAGCGGTGGCATCCAATCACTGGGC
>NZ_CALBEX010000444.1 GCF_937889215.1 uncultured Limnohabitans sp. | reverse complement strand
TAAGGGTGCACCCCAAACGCCATGATGCGGGCACTGTCAGCAGACTCGGCGTACAGCCGCTCAAACGCATCTTGGGTGCGCAACAGCATGGCGTCCGAACGCTCGTGCGAGGTGAGCATGATGTTGATGTCGTTGAGCTCGATGGTGTAGGGCACAGACACCAGCGGTCCATGTTGGGTGTGCACGTATTGCGGTTGTTCGTCGAGCACCCAGTCACCAAACCAGGACATGCCCAACTCTTTGATCAGATCGGGCGTCTCCAGCGTCTGGCTGCGACCCGGGCCCAACCAGCCTTGTGGGCGCTGGCCTGTAAAGCGGGTCAGCACATCAAGCGTCTGCTGCATCATGGCCCGCTCGTCCGGGATTTTTTGAATCGGGATTTGCTCATAGCAATGCGCCATGAATTCCCAACCCGCGTCGAGCGCGGCTTGTGTCACGCGGGGGCGGGTTTCGCACACCTTGGCATTGATCGACAAGGTCGGGCGAACGCCGACGTTTTTAAAAGCGTCCATGAGGCGCCACACCCCTACCCGCATGCCGTATTCATGCCAAGTCCAGTTGGGCACATCGGGCACTGGGGCCTGTCCACCGGGCGGTGGCGAAACCATGCGAGGCATCGGGCGCGAGATGTCCCACTCTTCGATGTTGACCACCGGCCAGACCACCAGCCGCACACCTTCAGGCAAGCGCAGTGGCGGCCTGTCGACGATGGCCGAAAAAGGCAGGCGGTCTTGGGGGCGTAGCACCCCGTTGTTCATCTCAAAACTCATCAGTTCACTCCACCGGGAATCGAAGCGGCAATCTGGCGCAGCTTGGCGGTTTCGGTGCGGATTTCCTGCACCATTTGCTCGGGCGTGCTGCCCACCAGGCTCATGCCCATGTTGTTGAGTCTGCGTTGCACGTCCGGGTCGGCCAATGCGGTTTTGACCGAAGCGTTCAAACGTGCCTGAATGTCGGCAGGCAGGCCTTTGGGTGCAAAAATGCCTACCCAATAGGTCAGGTCATAACCGGTCAAGCCTGCTTCACTCAAGGTGGGCACGTCCGGGTAGCGCGGGTCACGCACCGAGCTGGTGGTGCCCAGGAAATTCACTTTTCCTGCATCGATGTGCGGCTTGGCTGCGCCATCAAAAATCACTTGACACACCCCCGCCAGCACATCCTGCATGCCGGGGCCCGAGCCCTTGTAGGGCACATGCACCATGTCCACCTTGGCCATGGCGTTGAACAACTCGCCCGCAAAGTGCAAACCACTGCCCATGCCCGAGGTGGCGTAATTGATCTTGCCCTTGTTTTTGGGGTCGCGGGCATAAGCCAAAAATTCTGGCAAGGTTTTGGTGGGCACTGAGGGGTTGACCACCATCAGCAAACCATATTTGCCCACCAATGAAATCGGCGTGAAGTCGCTCACCGGGTCATACGACAAAGATTTTTCCACTACCGCCATATAGGTCTTGGTGCCGTTGGTGGTCATCAGAAGTTGGTAACCATCGGGGGCCATTTTGGTGACGGCCTCGCTGCCAATGCGGCCGCCGCCGCCAGCCCGGTTTTCAATGACGATGTTTTGACCCAGATTGCGGGACATGGCCTCAGCAATGATGCGGCTGGCCTGGTCGGAAAATCCGCCCGCTGCGTAAGGCACGATGGCCTTGATGGGGCGCTGCGGGTAGGTTTGCCCTTGAGCAGAGCCCATACTGGCGCTGACCAATAGGCCGCAGCCCAGCCAAGCCAGGAGTTTGCGTTTGGATGTCGTCATTGGAATGGCCCCTTTTGGTTGTCTCGTGGTGGTTTAGATAATTTGGGGTTTTCAGCGGCCCCGTGCTGCACAACAAAAATAAGTATGCGTGCCGGTTTTTGGCTTGGCAATCGGGTGATCCCTCTTTGACACACCCAACAAGGCTTGTCGCTTCAATATTCCGAATCATGGAATACTTTGCTTTTTTGACACCACAACGACGCCCAGGCGCTCAGCGATTGAGCCTCTTCATGCCATGAACCCTTCACCTAAAAACGATGGCGCGCAAAGCATCGCGCGCGCCGCCTTGCTATTGCGAACCTTGTCGACTTTCGGCTCGCAGGGCGCGGCGCTCATGCAAATCAGCACCCTGTCCCAATTGCCCAAGGCCACCGTGCACCGCATCCTCTCGGCCATGCTCGATGAGCACTTGGTTGAGCGCCCTTGGGGCACACGCAACTACCGACTCGGCCCGGAGGTTTATGCCTTGGGCATGTCGGTGCTGGACGTGCATGACATCAAAAGCATTGCCCAGCCATCGTTTGAACGTTTGGCCGAAGCCACGGGCGAAACCGTGTACCTGGGCATACGCTGTGGCTACGATGCCGTATGCTTGGACAAGCGTCAGGGCCATCTGCCGCAAAACTCAGAAATCCTTCAGGTGCACAACCGCTGGCCCATGGGCATTGGCTCTTTCAGTCTGGCCATCTTGTCTTTTTTGCCCGACGACGAGATCGCCGACATCCTGGGATTTAACCGCCTGCGCAGCGGCCAGGACAAGGCCTTCAGCAAAATGTCCAGCGGTATCCAAAAGACACGCAAGAACGGCTACGCCCTGACCAAAACCCGATCTGGGCGTGGCATCTCGGGCATTGCCGTGCCCGTTTTTGACCGGCGTCGCTACCCGATTGCCTCCTTGTGCGCCGTGTCCACGCTCGAGCGCATGACGGGCAGTTACCTCAGCGATCTGGCCGCCACCTTGGCCCATGAGGCCGACATCATGTCGGCGCAATACGAGCTGGCCCGCATGAACCCGACCCAAGCCGAAACCTGGCGCACCGCCATCAAGGACCCACAAAGCCCGCGCATCGCATTCTGAATACGAGGGGATTCACCCTTACGATTAGCGGAGCTGGCGCATCCACCAGCACAGGTCCGCAATTCCACATGTTGGAATTTTGAGCTTGGTCAATTCACACTCCCCTCCTAGAATTTGGCCACGATAACCAAAGATGGAGACTGTGTATGCAAAAGCTTGTTCGATTTCTCAAATGGAGTGTGCTGGCCCCGTTGGGTCTGTGTGTGGGCCTGGCAAGCGCCCAAGGCTTTCCCACCAAACCGATCAAAATCGTGGTGCCCTTTGGGCCAGGAGGTTCGGGCGACATCACAGCACGGGCCTTTGGCCAGTACTTGGAAGCGCAATTCAAACAAGGCGTGGTGATTGAGAACAAGGCTGGCGCCAACGGCATCTTGGGCACAGAAATCGCCAAGAACGCCCCGGCCGACGGCTACACGCTTTTGCTGACCACCAACACCACACTGGCGGCCAACTTGAGCCTGTTTAAAAAGGTACCTTACGAACCCATGAAGGATTTTGAGCACCTGGGGCAATTCGGCACGGCCGCATCGGTGGCCATGGTCAGCAAGGACTCGGGCATTCGCACCGCAGCCGACCTGACGGCTTATGCCAAAGCCAACCCGGGCAAGGTGTTTTTTGGCCACTACAACTCGGCCTCGCAAATGACCGCTGAAATGTTCAAGGTCAAAACCGGCGCACCCATGACCGGCATCCCTTACAAAAGCATCGGCTCGGCCCTGCAAGACTTCTACGGCGGCCAGTTGCAGGTGCTGTTTCTGGAATATCTGCCTGCGATGGCCCACATCGACAACCCCAAAGCCACCGCGATTGGCGTGACAGGAGCCACACGCTTCAAGCCCTGGTCCAATGTACCAGCCATTGGCGAGACTTATCCAGGCTATGAGCTGGGCTTCTTCTTGGGCCTGGCCGCCCCCGCAGGCACGCCACCGGATGTCGTGCAAAAGCTCAACGGTGCCATTGCATCGGCATTGAAGGACGAGGGTTTCTTGGCCCGCCTGGCGCAATTGGGCCTGACACCATCCAAGGTATCCAAAGCCGAATATCCTCGTTTCATTGAAAGCGAAATCACCCGCTGGGCGCAAGTCATCAAGGACGCAGGCATCACGCCTCAGTAAATCAGCGCTATTCTCATCACCCCACAGGACCCGTCATGCGCCTAGGCTACTTCACCATGCCCTTGCATCCCTTCGAGAGGGACACCACCGAAACTTTGCATGAGGACAGGCAAACCATCATCTTGGCCGATAAGCTTGGGTTTTACGACGCGTTTGTGGGCGAGCACCTCACTGACAAAGCCGAAAACGTGACCAACAGCTTGCTTTTTTTGGCCACCTTGATCCCGGAAACCAAGACCATCAAACTGGGCAGCGGCACCTCCAACTTGTCGCACTCGCACCCCACACTGCTGGCCTCGCAAGCGGCCATGTTTGACCACTTGGCCAAGAGCCGATTCATCTTCGGCATCAGCCCCGGGGCCTTGGCATCCGATGCCGAAGCGCTGGGCATCCTGGACCAAGACCGCAACAAGATGTTTGCCGAGGCCATCGATGTGATCCTGGCCATCTGGGAGCGCGAGCCGCCTTACAACATCGACTTTCCGGACAACCGCTTCAAGGTCAGCACGCAGGTCACCTCCGTCCCCTCGATCGGTCGGGGCCACTTGATGAAGCCTTTCCAAAGTCCCCGGCCAGAAATTGTAGGCACGGTGGTGGCGCCTCACTCCAAGGGCGTGATTGCCATGGGCAAGCGCGACTTCCACCCCATGTCGGCCAACTTCTTGATGGACCATTGGCTGGCCAGCCATTGGGACAATTACTGCGAAGGCAAAACCTCCGTCAACGAAGTGGCCAACCCTGGCGACTGGCGCGTGGCGCGCACCATTTTCGTGAGCGACGATGCCGCAACGGCCAGCCGCTATGGCCGCGCAGACGCCAACAGCCCTTACCGCTATTACTACCGCCAAATGTTGACCAAGATGATGATGTCCAAGCGGCACGTCATCTTCAAAAAACACGCGGACGAAGACGACAGCCATGTCACGCTGGACCGCTTGCTGGACGAGTTGGTCATCACCGGCACCGTGAACGAAGTGACCGACAAAATTTTGGCTTTGCGTGAGAAAGCTGGCCCCTTTGGCGAAATCGTGTACGCCGGCATGGACCTGGTCGATCCCCAATTGGGACGCCGCTCGATGGAGCTGATGGCCAACGAAGTCATGCCCCGTGTCAACCACGCGCTGGGCCTGGGCTCGGCGATCAACGTGGACGCTCCTCTGGAAACGGCTACGGCATGACCCCGCAAGCCTTCAGGCAGTTGATGCGCTTGCACCCGGCGGCGGTGAACATCATCGCCACCGGCAAGGCACCCCACCGCACGGGCATGACGGTTTCGGCCTTCATGTCTTTGGGGGTGGAGCCGCCCACCGTGGTTTGCGCCATCAACCGCAACGCCTTCAGCTACGCGCACATGGCCGACAACCAGGTGTTCAGCGTGAACACGCTGGCGGTCGAGCACATTGAGCTGGCCAAATTGTTTGCGGGGCAAGCCCCCTTGTTTGGCGATGAACGCTTTGACGAGCAGGAATGGGACCAGTTTGACTCAGGCTCGCCCTGTCTTCGCAGCGCCGTCATGAGCCTGGAGTGCCGTTTGATTCGGCAAGTGCAGGAAAGCACGCACTGCCTCATGGTGGGTGAAGTTATTTCTGGCCGCTACAACGACGACGGCTTGCCTTTGCTGTACCGCGATGGCCAATGGGTGACCGTCAGCGAGGATTTGCTGATGACGCCTGTGGAGCGCTGAACAACAAGCCCTGAATACGCCCCACGCTGCGTTCAGGCCGCCTTGAGCGGCAGCCCGATCAGCGCAGACAACTCTTCAAGCCCCAAGCCCTCGACCATGTCGATCACCTCCAGCCCTTGCGGTGTACACGCCAACGTAGCCAAGTCTGTGTAGACCCTTTTGACACAGCCAATGCCGGTCAGCGGATAGCTGCAGGCCTGCACCAGTTTGCTTTGGCCTTGCTTGGTCAACAAGTCCATCATCACCCAAGTTTGTTTGGCGCCAATGGCCAGGTCCATGGCACCCCCCACAGCCGGAATGGCCCCGGGCTCACCCGTGTGCCAGTTGGCCAGATCTCCCGTGGCGCTGACCTGAAACGCGCCCAGCACACAAATGTCCAGGTGCCCGCCACGCATCATGGCAAAGCTGTCGGCATGGTGAAAATACGCGCCACCCGGCAACAAAGTGACGGGCTGTTTGCCCGCGTTGATCAGGTCGTAATCTTCTTGCCCTTTGGCGGGCGCCGGCCCCATGCCCAGGATGCCGTTTTCGCTGTGCAAAAGCACCTCGCGGCTGGAAGGGATGTGGTTGGCCACCAGGGTGGGCTGGCCAATGCCCAGGTTCACCGTGGCACCTTCGGGAATATCTTGCGCCACGCGGGCGGCCAATTCGTCTTTGCTGCGTCGGGTGTAGCTCATGCCTTGATGCCTCCGGCCTGTGTGGCCACACGGTCAATCTTGACCACCGCTTGTACAAAAATGCCAGGCGTGACCACGGTCTCGGGGTCCAGCTCACCCAAGGCCACTTGCTCGTGCACCGTGGCCACGGTTTTGCGCGCCGCCATGGCCATGATGGGGCCGAAATTGCGCGCCGCCTTGCGGTACGTCAGGTTGCCCCAGCGGTCGCCGCGCTCGGCTTTGATGAGGGCCAAGTCAGCGTGAATCGGCGTTTCGTAGACGTACATGCGGCCATCGATTTCGCGGGTTTCTTTGGGCGAGCCGTCGGCGTGTTTGGCCAACTCGGTGCCGTAACCCGTGGGCGTGAAAAAACCACCAATGCCCGCGCCCGCAGCCCGGATGCGCTCGGCCAGGTTGCCTTGGGGCACCAACTCCAACTCGAGCTGGCCCGAGCGGTACAAACCATCGAACACGTAAGAGTCGGTTTGCCGGGGGAAGCTGCAAATGATCTTGCGCACCCGGCCCGCCTTGAGCAAAGCGGCCAAGCCCTGCTCGGCATTGCCTGCGTTGTTGTTGACCAGGGTCAGGTCGCGTGCGCCTTGTGCCAACAGGCCCTCGATCAGTTCATCGGGAATGCCTGCCGTACCAAAACCACCAATCATGACGGTGGCCCCATCGGCCGTACCCGCCAGCGCTTCGGTGACGGAAGGAACGAAGTTGTTGATCATGTTGGGTGAGCCCTCGTAAGCCTTGTGAGCTTAGCGTGCAAAGCCGTTTTATCAAGCCCTTGCACAACCCAGGCCAGACACCTTTGCGACTGTTCGGACAACACCCAGCCCATGCCCAGCAGACACAAAAAAGCCGTGGTGAAGCTGGTTCACCACGGCTTTTGATGGTGCCCTTAGCGGGCACGCCCGATCAGTACTGCTTGTACGGCAGGAACTTGCCCGACAGCACCACGTTCACGCGGTCGCCCTTGGGGTCGGCTTGGCGCTCGATGTCCATGCTGAAATCGATGGCGCTCATGATCCCGTCGCCAAACTCTTCATGGATGAGTTCTTTGATGGTGGAGCCGTACACGCTCACGATTTCGTACCAGCGGTAGATAAGTGGATCGGTGGGCACGGGTGTGGGCAAAGAGCCTTTGTAGGGCACCACTTGCAACCACTTGATCTCTTCGGCGGTCAGGCCAAATATCTTGCCGATGATCTTGGCTTGCTTGGCGTCAAAAGTCATTTGGCCCAGGCACCCGGCGGTGACCCATTCTTTGGACAGGCCAACTTTGTCGGCGACGTCGCTCCACTTGATGCCCTTGGACACTTTGGCTGCGATGATTTTTTCGGTGATGTCTAAACGGTTCATGAAAGACCTCTTGAGGGGGTTGTTGAAAATTCAAGGAAAAATAAATCAATGGGCTTTGGCGCGTGACACCAAAAAGTCCACGATGTGGTTGCGCA
>NZ_CALBEX010000443.1 GCF_937889215.1 uncultured Limnohabitans sp. | reverse complement strand
GAAGTTGCGCGTGTAGTAATTCACGCCCAAGAAATCATTTCGTTGCGCGATGGTTTCCAGATCTCCTGGCATGACTTGTGGTGCATCACTGCCCAAGTGCACAATCACGTCTTCAGGGTATGTGCCTTTAAAAAGCGCATCCATGTAAAGGCGTAAATTTAAGCCATCGTCTAAATGTGCTTTCTCCACGTCTTTCGGGTCATGACTGGCTGGGTAAATGGGAGACAGGTTCAGCACAATGCCCATGGGCGTTGTGACCCCCAAGCCACGCATTGCTTGCAAGGCCATACCGTGGCTCAGCAACAAATGGTGAACCGACTGCATGGCTTGAAATCTTGATTGAATGCCAGGTGCAAATATGCCTTGTTCATAGCCCAAGATGGCAACGACCCAAGGCTCGTTGTGCGTACAAATGCTGTGCACACGGTGACCAAAACGTCTGGCCACTTCGGTTGCATACCGTGTGAAATGTGCGCACACTTTGCGGTCGGCCCATCCACCCTGATCCTGCAAGGCCTGCGGTAAATCCCAATGGTTGAGCGTGAGGTGAAGCTCAATGCCACGCTGTCCCAGCGCCGTTATCAATTTGTCGTAAAACGCAAAGCCCGCCTCGTTCCATGCGCCCTGCCCATCGGGCTGAACCCTTGGCCAAGAGATGGAGAACCGGTAAGCATTGACGCCCAATTGGCTGATCAATTCGACATCTTCTTGCCACCGGAAATAATGCTCGCAAGCGTGGTGTCCGTTGCTTGCATCCGCAATTTTTCCCTCCGTGTCACAGAAGGTGTCCCAGATAGATGGGCCTTTGCCATCGCTGGCATGGGCGCCTTCTATTTGAAATGATGATGTGGCCACGCCCCATTTAAAATTTTGCGGAAATTGTGACCGCGATAGATTGGTAAAGCTCATGTTTTAGATGTTGGTTTAGCCACGCACGGCGCCTGCCGTCAGGCCTTCAATCAAGCGGCGAGATGAAAAAATGAAAATGATCAAAAGAGGGATCACGGCGATGGCGGAGCCGGCCATCAGTGCTCCCCATTCAGTG
>NZ_CALBEX010000442.1 GCF_937889215.1 uncultured Limnohabitans sp. | reverse complement strand
TGGCTTGGGACAAGTTGACCCCCGCTGACCAAGGCTTGGTCAAAAAGCTGGGACGCGAAGCCCAAATGGAGCAGCGTGGTTTGTGGGACAAGGCTGTGGCTGAATCGGTTGGCAAACTCAAGGCTGAAGGCGTTGAGTTCATCAGCATTGACAACAAGCCGTTCTATGACGCCACTGCGCCCGTGCGGGCCAAATACGGCGCGCCTTATGCCGACTTGATGAAGCGCATCGCAGCGGTCAAGTGACAAAGCCTTTGGAGTGTCGGCCGTGGGCTGACAGATCCTGATCGACAACCCCGGCTTGCGCTGGGGTTGTTTGCTTGAAAGACTTTATGAAATCCCTTTGTGTCCGTTTTTTGGATGCCTTGTACTTGACCTGCATTTGGGTGGCAGGCACGGCTATTTTTTGCATGTCCCTGATCATTCCCTGGGGCGTGTTTTCCCGCTACGTGTTGGGCACGGGATCACAGTGGCCTGAGCCCATTGCGATCTTGCTCATGATGGTGTTCACCTTCATGGGGGGGGCGGCCGCTTTTCGGGCCAATGCCCATATCGCTGTGACCATGCTCACCGATGTGTTGTCACCTCTGCTGCGTTCGGGATTGGCGTGGCTGGTCGATGCGCTCATGCTGCTGGCTTGTGGCTTTGTGGCCTGGTATGGCGCACGCTTGTGCATGGAGACGATGGGGCAAACCATCAGTGAACTCACTTGGTTGCCGGTTGGTGTCACTTACTTGGCCTTGCCTATTGGCTCAGCCATCACATTTTTGTTTGTGCTGGAGAGGCGTTTTATCGGGCCACAAGACCACCGCCCGTTGATGCGCTATGAAGAATCAAAAGACCAGCCTGAGGGAGCCCATTGATGGACGCGCTTGTTTTGATTGGCAGTTTTCTGGGTTTGATGTTGATCGGGGTGCCGATCGCCTATGCCATGGGGTTGGCCGCTTTGATTGGGGCTTTGTGGATAGATATTCCGCTGGACGCGGTGATGATCCAAATTGCGGCGGGGGTCAACAAATTTTCCTTGCTGGCCATCCCATTTTTTGTGCTGGCGGGGGCCATCATGGCCGAAGGCGGCATGGCCAGACGGATGGTGGCTTTTGCCGGTGTTTTGGTCGGCTTTATTCGCGGCGGCCTGTCCTTGGTCAACATTTTGGCATCCACATTTTTCGGGGCCATTTCGGGCTCATCAGTGGCCGACACCGCTTCGGTGGGCACGGTGTTGATTCCAGAGATGGAAAAGAAAGGTTATCCGCGTTCTTTTGCCGCTGCGGTGACCATCAGTGGTTCGGTGCAGGCAATTTTGATCCCGCCCAGCCACAACGCTGTCTTGTTTTCCTTAGCGGCTGGTGGCACGGTGTCGATTGCCGCCTTGTTCATGGCCGGTGTTTTGCCGGGCTTGCTGATGGGTCTGACGCTGGCAGCTTTGTGCATGTACAAAGCGCACAAGCATGGTTACCCCAAAGGCGAGGTGATTCCTTTGCGTGAAGCCATTCGGATTTGTGTGGACGCGCTTTGGGGGATGATGACCATGGTCATCATTTTGGGCGGCATTTTGTCGGGAGTGTTCACCGCCAACGAGTCGGCCTCAATCGCTGTGGTCTGGGCTTTTTTTGTGACCATGTTCATCTACCGCGATTACCGCTGGCGTGATTTGCCCAAATTGGTGCATCGCACGGTCAAGACGGTGACCATCGTGATGATCTTGATCGGGTTTGCAGCGGCTTTTGGCTACATCATGACTTTGATGCAAATTCCGATGAAAGTGACGATGGCCATGACCGAGTTGTCGAGCAACAAGTACGTGATCTTGGCCATGATCAACGTCTTGTTGTTGATGCTGGGCACTTTGATGGACATGGCACCCTTGATTTTGATCTTGACGCCGATTTTGTTGCCCGTGGTCAAAACGCTGGGGGTTGATCCGGTGCATTTCGGCATGATCATGATGGTCAATTTGGGCATCGGCCTGATCACACCGCCAGTGGGGTCGGTGTTGTTTGTGGGCAGTGCCGTGGCCAAGCTTCGAATCGGTGAGGTGACCCAGGCCATGATGCCGTTTTTCATCGCGCTGGTTGCTGTTTTGTTGATGGTGACCTACATGCCTTGGTTGTCTTTGTGGCTGCCAAGGACCATGGGTCTTTGATTCAAATCGAATGGGTTCGCATGTCTACCGTGTTTGTCTCCAATGCCGACAGTGGCGAAATTTCGGTCTTGCAAATGGATACCCAAGGTTTGCTGACCGCACAAGGTGCATTGCATCTGGGTGGCAACCTCATGCCCATGGCCGTGTCGCCCCAACGCGACCGGTTGTTTGTCGCTCGCCGAAGTGCGCCCATGGCGGTGGTCAGTCTGGCCATTGACCGCGCCACAGGCAATTTGACGCTTTTGTCCGAGGCCGCATTGCCCGCCAGCATGGCGTACATCGGCACCGACAGAACAGGCCTGTTTTTGCTGGCGGCTTCTTACAACGGCCATCAACTCACGGTGAGCCCTGTGGCTTCCAGTGGGGCTGTGGGCGCTGTTCAACAAGTCGTCGGCACCGGCCCCAACGCCCACGCCATCATGGCCTCGCCTTGCAACCGATTTGTGCTGGCCACCAGTTTGGGGGGCGACGCCTTGATGGTGTATGCCATGCATGCGCAAACGGGTCAGCTGAGTCTTTGTCACAACTGGCAAACCCGTGCCGGGGCAGGTCCACGACATTTTCGTTTTGACCCGCAAGGGCGCTTTGTGTATCTGCTCAATGAGCTCGATGGCACGCTCGATGTGTTGAGGTGGAGTGCACTGGATGGCCAATTAAGTGGCATCCAAACCGTGGGCATTTTGCCCCAAGGCTTCAGTGGCAAGCCGTGGTCGGCAGATCTGCACCTGACGCCGGATGGCCGACACCTTTACGCCAGTGAGCGCACTTCAAGTACTTTGGCCCATTTTGAGGTGGATGTCACCACGGGCTTGCTCACGGCTAAGGGGCACACGCCGGTGGAAAGCCAACCCAGGGGTTTTGCCATCGACCCCTCGGGGCAGCATTTGCTGGTGGTGGGGCAAACCTCACACCACCTGAGCCGTCTGGCCATCGACACAGACAGTGGCGAGCTGATTTTTCAACAGCGCTTGCCGGTGGGGCGGGGCCCCAATTGGGTGGAGATCTTGGCATGACCGAAAAACCACAGTCAGTTTCTCCCCGTTTGGTGCGCATGCATCCCTCGGACAATGTGGCCATTGTGGTCAACGACGGTGGCTTGCCTGCGGGTACCCGCCTGGACGATGGCGTGGTGTTGCTCGACAAAGTGCCTCAAGGCCACAAAGTGGCTTTGGTGACGATGGCGCAGGGCGAAGTGGTGCGTCGCTACAACGTGCCCATTGGGTTTGCAATCCAAGACATCGCTGCAGGCCAGTGGGTGCAAGAGCGTTTGCTGCAAATGCCTGTCGCCCGTGAGTTGGTCAACTTGCCCATGGCCACCTTGGCGGCACCTGTGTCCACGCCCTTAGAGGGTTACACCTTCGAGGGTTACCGCAATGCAGATGGTTCGGTAGGCACACGCAATATTTTGGCCATCACCACCACCGTGCAATGCGTGGCCGGTGTGGTGGCAAAAGCCGTGCGCCGCATCAAGGACGAGTTGCTGCCCTTGTATCCGCATGTGGACGACGTGGTGGGTCTGGAGCACAGCTACGGCTGTGGTGTGGCCATCGACGCGCCCGACGCCATCATTCCGATCCGCACCTTGCGCAACATCAGCCTGAACCCCAATTTTGGCGGAGAGGT
>NZ_CALBEX010000441.1 GCF_937889215.1 uncultured Limnohabitans sp. | reverse complement strand
TCACCGCGAGTTTGGTTGACCGCAGTTTGGCGTCCGATGCCGACTTGACCCAAGTCGGCACCAAGCCAAATTGACCTTGGGCCAGTTCCATCACCCATTGGCTGGCAGGTGCTGGCGTGGAGGTGGCTTCTGTTTCAGGAGTGGTTACAGGAGCGCACGCCAAGGCTTGCTCAGACGCCGCAAGCGCCTTGCGGATAAAAAAACCCGGCTGACGCGGCCAGACTTCTTTGCCCAGCAGGGCTTCGGGCGTGGCGATGCCAAAGGCCTCGGCGTACAAGTCTGGGCTTTTCAGGCATTCGTATTGGGTGCTCATGCGGTTGATGCTAACCGACAGCTGTGGGGCGACCAACACTTGTCGGGTCTGAAGGCACCGACCTGCAGAAACTGAGCGCACGACCTGATACGCTCAGCCTTCAATGACAAGACTTGCTGGCCCATGCTGATCCGCTTCAACAAACCCTATGGCGTGCTCAGCCAGTTCACCCCCGAAGGGCGCTGGCGTGGGCTGCGGGAGCACATTGACCTGCCAGATGTGTATGTGGCGGGTAGGCTAGATGCCGACAGCGAAGGTTTGCTGCTGCTCACTGACGATGGACAGCTTCAGGCCCGCATTGCCGACCCGCGCTTCAAGATGGAAAAGACCTATCTGGCGCAGGTCGAGGGTTTGGTGGACGACAAAGCACTGGCTGCCTTGGCAAGGGGCGTGACGCTGAACGACGGCCCCACCCTGCCCGCACGCGCCCGCGCGGTGCAGCCGCCCGCTGACCTGTGGCCACGCGACCCGCCGATTCGCGCGCGGCAAAACATTCCCACATCGTGGCTGGAGTTGGTGATCCGCGAGGGCCGAAACCGCCAAGTCAGGCGCATGACCGCGGCCGTGGGTTTGCCCACGCTGCGCCTGATTCGAACGGCCGTGGGACCTTACAACTTGGATGGTCTGCCCTCCGGTTCATGGCAAGAAGCCACGGTCTGAGCGGGCCCAATGAGGCGATCCGAACGATCGGCCACAATCGAGCCTCTTCAACCCCTTCAACGGAAAAAAATGTCTGATTTGCTGAACAAACTCGAGTGGCGCTACGCCTGCAAAAAGATGGACCCGACCAAGTCCGTCCCCCAAGACAAAGTGGACCGCATCATCGAAGCCGCCCGCTTGGCACCGACCTCCAGCGGCTTGCAGCCCTTCGAAATCATCTCTGTCACCAATGCTGCGGTTCGTGAACAGATCAAGCCCAAAGCCTGGGGTCAAGCCCAAATCACCGACGGCTCGCACCTGCTCGTGTTTGCCGCCTGGGACAACTACACTGCCGAGCGCATCAACATGATGTTTGACATGACCAACGCGCAGCGCGGCGGCACCAACGAAGGCTGGGAAAACTACCGCCAAATGTTGCTCAAAAACTACCCGGCCCGCACGCCCGAGGTGAACTTCGAGCACGCGGCCCGTCAGGCCTACATCGGTCTGGGTGCTGCATTGATCGCGGCTGCCTTCGAAGAGGTGGACGCCACGCCCATGGAAGGCTTTGACCCCAAAGCTGTTGACGAAATTTTAGGCCTGAGCGCCCGAGGCTTACGCAGCGTGGTGATCGTGCCCTTGGGTTACCGCGCCAGCGAAGGCGATTGGCTGGCCACCCTCAAAAAGGTGCGCCGCCCGACCGCTCAGTTTGTGACCGAAGTCAAGTAAGCCTGCCACTGATTTCGCGGCCCAATCTGACACACAGTTCGCCACTTGGGCGGGCACAAATCAGCCAACAAAGCCGCAGACTCTGCGGCTTTGTGCATTAACATCAAGCCACTCCCAATCCGGGATGACGCCCTCAAGGAAACACCATGGCCAAAGGCGAACAACGCAGCAACAAAATGGCCAAAAAGCCAAAGAAAGACACGTCTCCCCCCAAAACGTTCACCTCGGACCGCCCCATGGCGCCGTCAACTTTTGTGGCCCCACGCGGCAAAGTCAAGCCCTCTTGAGGCTTGCCACCTGCAAGCCGCACCCCAGCGCGCAGGCGATTTGAAGTGCCGGCATGACCCCACTCCACGAAGACGAACACCTGCTGGTGCTTGAAAAACCCAGCGGCCTGCTGTCTGTGCCCGGTCGTGGCCCAGACAAGCAAGACTGCTTGGCGAAACGTGTACAAGACCGCTACCCCGAGGCCTTGGTGGTGCACCGCCTGGACCAAGACACCTCAGGCCTGCTGATCATGGCGCGAGGCATCGAAGCCCAACGGCGACTGAACAAGCTGTTTGAAACCCGCCAAGTAAAAAAACGTTATGTAGCCGTGGTGGCAGGACAACCCGTGCAAACCCAATCGGCCATGCTGGCCGACGAGGCCGGCTGGCGAACCATTGAGGGGCCCATTTTGCTGGATTGGGAACGCCGCCCAATCCACATCATCCACCCCGACGGCAAGGCCAGCCAAAGCCGCTGGCGCGTGCTGCAAACGGGTGATAACGCCAGCTTGATCGAACTCGAACCCGTCACCGGCCGCACCCATCAACTGCGGGTGCATCTGCAAAGCATTGGCCACCCCATGTTGGGCGATTCACTGTATGCCACGCCCGACATCCAGGCCATGAGCCCACGTCTGCTGCTGCACGCGCAAGAGCTGGCGTTCGTTCACCCCTTCACCGACCAAGCGCTGGCCTTCACCGCCCCTGTGCAATGGTCTGCATCTGCACCCCACATTGCGTGAGCCAATGACAGGCATCGGCTGAGCATCCACAGCGCATGACCGGACTTGGTGACCAAGCCCCAAGGAACTGCGCACTGCCGCAAGTTGTATTTTTGAACTCACCGGCACGGCCTCCGACGGCCAAAACCCCTGCCAAACCGGTTGGCACACTGGCATAAGAATCGTTTCTGGTGATTCCTTCGATAGAATATGCAGTTTTGCATTTGGTACAACAGCCCATGCTGCTTTCAACTTCTGTTCAATGGCGAAGTACCCTCCCAACGATCCGTTGGCTCGCCATTTTGAACTTGGTCTTCGGGCTCGCGGGCTTGGGGTCATCGGTCTGGGCTCAATCGCCTCAAGAGGCAGAAGACGCCGTCAAAACAGCCATCCAAGAAGGGCAGCTCGATCGAGCCATGAAACTCGTTCGTCAAGAGCGGAAAAACGCACCCAATGATGTGCAGTGGTATTTCCTAGAAGGCGTGGTTCAAGCCCAAATGGGTCAGCGGGACAAAGCCATTGACACCTTCACCAAAATCACCGAGTTGTTGGGGTCATCGGTCTGGGCTCAATCGCCTCAAGAGGCAGAAGACGCCGTCAAAACAGCCATCCAAGAAGGGCAGCTCGATCGAGCCATGAAACTCGTTCGTCAAGAGCGGAAAAACGCACCCAATGATGTGCAGTGGTATTTCCTAGAAGGCGTGGTTCAAGCCCAAATGGGTCAGCGGGACAAAGCCATTGACACCTTCACCAAAATCACCGAGTTGCATCCTGAGCAATCTGAAGCCTACAACAACCTAGGGGTGCTTTATGCCTCCAAAGGTCAGCTTGAAAAGTCCAAATCTTTCTTAGAAAAAGCCCTTCAAACGCATCCCAGCTATGCCGCAGCGCACCGCAATTTGTCGGACATTCATAGCCGATTGGCCCAACAAAACTACGCCAAAGCGCTGCCAATCGGCCCCACAGCCAAAGCCAGTCCGCCGCAATTGACGCTGCTCGGTCGCATTGGCAAAGAACGTGAAGCCAAAGCCATGGACACCCAACAGGCTTCGTCTGGCAAAACGCCGCCCACAGAAGTCAAGGCACAGGTTGCTGCACCAACCAAATCAGAGCGCACACCCACCGACCGCGCTTTGGCTGCAGCGAGTCCCCCATTACCCAAAGCTTCCGCCTCCACCCAAAACGGCACGGCCGCATCTGACAAAGCGACCGCTGAACCGGTCAAACCGGACACGAGCGGTGTGGAGCGCGCGGTCATGGCGTGGGCGCAAGCCTGGAGTGACAAAGACATGAACCGCTATTACGCGGCCTATGCCAATGATTTTGTCCCAACGGGGCGGCTGAACCGAACCCAATGGGAAGCTGACCGCCGCCTCAAGATCGTTTCTAAAAAATCCATTTCAGTCGGCATCAAGCAGTTGAAAATAGCATTCAACGGCGACACGGCCTCGGCTAAATTTCAGCAAATTTATGCCTCAGACAATTTCAAAGGCAACATCCGTAAGACGCTGGACATGGTTCGGCAAGGCAACACTTGGCTGATCGTGCGCGAGTCTGTGAATTGAAAACACGACACGATCCGCCGAACGCCGACATCCAAAGCACACCGCAGCGCCTGGATGCAGGAAAAATTCGTAGGCCTCTGCACTGGCTGTGGGTCGGTCTGGCTTGGTTGGTTCTGGCTTCGGGTGCCTGGTGGTTAAGCGGTAACCCGGCGCAGGCGCTGGCCAAAGTCATGGATGAAGCCCCTGCATTCCCTTGGGAATCCTCCAACACCGGGTTTTGGCGCGTGGAATTTGAGCCACGCAACCAGGCTCTCGTGCCCGACACCCAAGACCCTGAACAACTGATCCGAGAAATTCTCGGTGCGCTCAAAGAAGGGCAACAGGGCCAAGCGCTTTCGATCGCCGAACAGCTGAACGCTCGATTTCCAAACTTTCAACTCGGCCAGTTGTTGTATGCCGATCTGCTCAACGTCACCTCAAGCGCTCCAATGGCTTGGTCTGACAAGGCCGCACAGCACACCCCAGCCACAAAAAAGAGGCTGGATGAGCTGACCCTTGAATTTGAGCGCAGGCTGCGCCGAGAAGACACCCCCCATTTGCAAGGAAAAATTCCCTCGGCTGTTCTTTTCTTGGGTGCGAAACAGCCCCACATCGTGGCCATTGATACCTCAAAATCACGTTTTTACTTGTTTGAAAATCGCCCCACACCCGATGGCATCGCGCGCTTGCACCTGGTCAAAGAGCGCTATGTTTCGGTGGGCATCAACGGGATTGGGAAATACCAAGAAGGGGATGGAAAAACCCCCATCGGCATTTATTTTTTCCTGAAAAATCTGCCAGGCAAAAATTTACCGGACTTGTATGGCGCTGGCGCATTGACGCTGAACTACCCGAACGCCGTGGACGTGATGCGCCAAAAAACCGGCTCTGGCATTTGGCTGCACGGCACCCCAAGCGCCCAGTTCGCCCGCGCACCGGAGTCCACCGATGGCTGCTTGGTGCTTGCCAACCCGGACATGGCCAACTTGCTCCAATTGCCCGACCTGCGCATGACCCCTGTGGTCATCGCAAAGCACCTTGACTGGGTGCCGCAAGACCAGGAAAGCCAGGCATTCGCATCGTTCAAACCGGTATTGGATCTTTGGCTGCAATCGCGCAAAGGACAAGACATCGCGACCTTGAAATCCCTTTACAGCCAGCGCTTTGTGCGCGATGGCAAAAATTTGGACCATTGGTGGCCCCGCCTGACGGGCACGTCGGCCTCCAGCCCAACGCGTCAACCCCTTGAATTGGTCTCGGCTTTGCAATGGCAAGACGAGGCCCAGAACATGGTGGTGACCCTGAAAGATCCTCGCCGCTCCAGCCTCAATGGACTCGGGTATTTGCGCACTTATTGGCAAAAAGAAAACGGCCAGTGGCGTGTCGTGTACGAGGGCCCCACCTGAATGGTTTTTTGGGGCAGTGCCGCCCACGACCTCGGCTGAAAGCCCAAGCACACGGCCCAAGCGGTTTTATTCTTCCACCCTGTTTGAACCTGCAAAACGGATGCCATCAAGCGTCATCCAAGCCCAGCTCCTGAATTTTTCGGGTGATGGTGTTGCGCCCAATCCCCAGCTTCTGAGCGGCTTCAATGCGTCGCCCGCGTGTGTTGGCCAAGGCCGCCTGAATCAGACTGGTTTCAAACCGTCGGGTCAAGGCATCCCACACGTCGGTGCGACCTGCGTCCAGCAAGGCCAAGGCTTCTCTCTCCAGGATCGACTCCCAGCTTGAATGGCTCCCTGTGGGCTGACCCGAATGCGCCAAGGCCTCAAAGCCCCCCCGAACCTCATCTACAGGGCCCACATCGAATGGCCCAGCGGCCAGGTCATCTGCCAACGGGGTGTGCCCGTGCAAAGACGCCGCAGAGGACGCCGCCCCCGAAGACAACGCAGAAAAAGGCGCCGATGCGGATGTCACGCTGGCACGACTGTCCAGCACCTCGGGGGGCAAATCTTTCACCTCAATCACTTGCGCAGGTGCCATCACGGTCAGCCAGTGGCAAATGTTTTCCAGCTGGCGAACATTGCCTGGAAACTGAAAATAGCTCAGACGTTCCAGCGCTGTATCCGCAATGCGTTTGGGCTCAACGCCCAATTGTTGGGCGCTGCGCTGCAAGAAGTAACGCGCCAGCACGGGCACGTCCTCACGCCGTTCGCGCAAAGCGGGCAGGCGCAATCGGATAACGTTCAGACGGTGGTACAAGTCCTCACGAAATACCCCTTCCTTGACGCGCTGCTCTAAGTCTTGGTGCGTGGCAGCGATCACGCGCACATTGGCTTTGACGGCGCTGTGACCGCCCACGCGGTAGAAGTTGCCATCTGACAAAACACGCAACAAACGGGTTTGCAAATCAAAGGGCATGTCGCCAATTTCGTCCAAGAACAGCGTGCCCCCATCGGCTTGCTCAAAGCGGCCTCGGCGTGAAGCTTGGGCACCTGTGAAGGCCCCGCGCTCGTGACCGAAGAGTTCGCTCTCCAGCAGGTCTTTGGGAATGGCCGCGGTGTTGATGGCCACAAAAGGCTGGTTGGCGCGTGGCGAATGCTTGTGCAGTGCGTGCGCCACCAGCTCTTTGCCTGAGCCCGACTCCCCCGTGATGAGCACTGTGACGTGGCTCTGCGCCAAGCGACCGATGCCGCGAAACACATCTTGCATGGCCGGGGCCTGGCCCAGCATTTCGGGCGCATCGGCCATTTTTTCTTCGGCCACATCCTCACGCTGGCTCTCGCCCACGGCGCGTCGGATCAGCTCCACCGCCTTGGGCAGATCAAAGGGTTTGGGCAGGTATTCAAACGCGCCACTTTGGAAAGCCGAGACCGCGCTGTCCAGGTCAGAAAACGCCGTCATGATGATGACGGGCAAACCCGGCATGCGCAGCTTGATGGCCGACAGCAGATCCAGACCCGAACCACCCGGCATTCGAATGTCACTGACCAACACCTGAGGGCCTTCGCTGTCACCCTCAGTTTCCAGGGCCTTCATCACCTCGCGGGGATTGGTGAAGCTGCGCGTCGGCAAGCCTTCTCGCAAGAGTGCTTTTTCCAGCACAAAGCGGATGGATTGGTCATCGTCTACGATCCAGATCGGCTTCATCAAAATGTGCTTTCTGAGGTCAAACTCTTGAACTTCAAGGCAACGGAATCAAGATTTTAAAATCCGTACGACCGGGCTCGCTGTCACACTCGATCATGCCGTGGTGCTGCTGCACAAAGGTTTGCGCCAATGTCAGCCCCAGGCCTGATCCGCCCTCTCGGCCCGAAATCAACGGGAAGAAAATGCGGTCCTTGATCGAGTCTGGTACGCCAGGCCCGTTGTCCATGACATGCAATTCCAATGCCAGGCGATAACGCTGCTTGCCAAACGTGACTTGCCGCAAGATGCGCGTGCGCAGTGTGATCCGGCCATCACCTTGCACAATGCGCTCTTGCAAGGCCTGCGCAGCGTTGTGCGCGATGTTCAGCACCGCCTGAATCAACTGTTCGCGGTCCCCGCGAAACTCGGGAATCGAGATGTCGTAGTCGCGCACCACCTTCAGGCCCCGTGGGAACTCGGCCAAGATCAGGGCCCGCACGCGCTCGCACACCTCGTGGATGTTCACATCACCCACCACATGCGGTCTGCGGTGCGGCGCCAGCAAACGGTCCACCAGCGTTTGCAAGCGGTCGGCCTCTCGAATGATGACTTGGGTGTACTCGGTCAAATCCTTGTCGTTGAGCTCCATCTCCAACAACTGCGCCGAGCCACGAATGCCGCCCAATGGGTTTTTGATCTCGTGCGCCAAATTGCGGATCAGCTCCTTGTTGGCCTGTGCTTGTTCGAGCAGCCGTTCCTCGCGCTCTTGGCGGGTTTGTTGCTCCACGGGAAGCAGCTCCACGATCACCTCATCCGCCACGTCAGAAGGGGCCACGATCACATGCACCGGCAAGGGGTCTTCATGGTGCAGCCGGCGCAACTGGGCCTCGTAACGCAGCGCGGCAAACTCATTGGACTGCGCACCCGCCAGCGCCATGACCAGGGGCTGGGGGTCCAAAAAATAGTCGGGAAAGTAACTGTCGTGCAGGGTTCGACGTGACATGCCCAAGGCATCTTCCAATGCCGCGTTGACAAAGCGGACGCGGCCCTCCCCTTGCATGACGGCCACAGGGGTGGCCAACAGGTCAAACGCCTGAAATCGGTTGGGTTTGTTCATGGGGTGTCGGTGCTGGCCAGCAGCGGGCGGCGAGCCAACTCGCGCTCAAGGCTGTCGATGTCACGCTCGGTACGCGAGATGGCCGCCTTGAGTGCGGCCACGCGGTCCAAGTACTTTTGGTGGTTGCGGGCTTCAGCGGCCCATTTCACAGGTTCGCCTTGGTTGTAGGCTTGCACCAACTCAGTCAGTTGCTGACGCGCCTGGGTCAGCTCTTGGCTCAAAATGGTGCGCGCCTGCACATCACGCGCAGTGGGTGCGGGTGCGTTGGGACTTTCGGACTGCTGATGCGTCTTTGACGGTCTCGCCCCCACGACAGCGGCGGCGGAAGGCTTGGGCACCGAGGGACGGGAGCCAGTGATGACGGTGATGGCAGAAAAGGCCAAACGCTCGCATTGGGTGGGGTCACGGGGCACGTTGGTATACGCTTGGCCACAGCGGTAGACGGTCTCTTGCGTTTGTTTTTGTGCATGCTCTTGCAGGGGTTGTTGCGCTTTCACGGATGTGGGCGCAGCGCTCCACAAAATTGCCAACAAGGCGACCGTGGCGACCGAACTTTGCGCAGCACCGCCCCAGAGCCTCGCACCCCAAGCCGCGTCAGGCCAGGACAAACGTGCCACGGCCCAGGGCCAAGGGCGCACGAAGGTTCCAGGGTGTTTCATGGTCTCGCTCCTGTGCAAGCGGTGCTTGATCACAACCAAAACAACATTGAAGCAGAAAAAAAGGACGGCCTTGGCCGTCCTTTGGGGTCATTGCACCGAGGTGCAGTGGGCCATTGATCGCTTACAGCGAGTAGTACATGTCGTATTCAACAGGAGAGACTTCCACGCGAGCGCGGTTGACTTCTTGCATCTTCAAGTCGATGTAAGCATCGATCCATGAGTCGGTGAACACACCGCCCTTGGTCAAGAAGGCGCGGTCCGCATTGAGTGCGTCCAAAGCTTGGTCCAAGCTGGAGCAAACAGTGGGCACCAACTTGTCTTCTTCTGGTGGCAAATGGTACAGATCTTTGGTCGCAGCTTCGCCGGGGTGGATCTTGTTTTCGATACCGTCCAAGCCCGCCATCAACAAAGCTGCGAAGCCCAGGTAGGGGTTGCACAATGGATCGGGGAAGCGCGCTTCAACACGACGGCCCTTGTCGCTGGCGACGTTGGGGATGCGGATCGACGCCGAGCGGTTCTTGGCCGAGTAAGCCAATTTCACCGGGGCTTCGAAGTGAGGTACCAAACGCTTGTAGCTGTTGGTGCCGGGGTTGGTGATCGCGTTCAGGGCACGTGCATGTTTGATGATGCCGCCGATGTAGAACAACGCGAGTTCAGACAAACCTGCGTAGCCATTGCCTGCGAACAGGTTCTTGCCATCTTTCCAGATCGACTGGTGAACGTGCATACCAGAGCCGTTGTCGCCAGCGTAAGGCTTGGGCATGAAGGTGGCTGTTTTACCGTAAGCGTTGGCCACGTTGTGGATCACGTACTTTTGCAGCAATGTCCAGTCGGCGCGCTCCACCAAGGTCGAGAAGCGGGTACCGATTTCGCACTGACCTGCGCCAGCCACTTCGTGGTGGTGCACTTC
>NZ_CALBEX010000440.1 GCF_937889215.1 uncultured Limnohabitans sp. | reverse complement strand
GATCGCGGCCAGCGCCTGCTTGCATTGACCACCGTGACACTGCCCAAATAATTTTAGGACAAGAGACCGCGGTCATGCCCGCAACGGTCCACTGATCGGTGTCTTCTGCGGCCGGGGCACAATGGATGCATGACAGGAAACGAGTGCAAAAAGGTGTTGATCGCAGGCGGCGGCATTGGCGGCTTGGCCGCTGCTTTGGCGTGTGCGCAGCGCGGTGTGTCGGTGCAGTTGCTCGAGCGCGCAGCGCGGCTCAGCGAGGTGGGCGCAGGCATCCAGATCGGACCTAATGTGACACGCATTTTGCAGGCCTGGGGTCTGGGTGCGGCGTTGGCGCAGGTGGCGGCTTTCCCCAAGCAGTTGCAAGCACGCGATGCACGAACCGGCCAGGTGCTGGGCAGCTTGCGCCTGGGTGGACGAGCTCAGGCCTTGTACGGCGCGCCTTACGCCACCATCCACCGCGCAGACTTGCAAAGCTTGCTGCACACAGGCGCCCAGGCCGCGGGCGTGGATATGCGCTTGGGCCAGACGGTGCAGGGCTGGCGCGACACCGCAGAGGGGCTTGCCATGACCACAGCCGAAGGCTTGGCGGTGGGTGCCGCCGACGATCGGGTGGGGGATACCGCAACGGCGTCTCCGTGGGTGGCCGACGCCCTGATCGGGGCGGATGGCGTGTGGAGCGCAGTGCGCCAGCAGATGCTGGGCGACGAGCCCCCGCGCTTCACTGGGCACCTCGCTTACCGTGCGCTCGTGTCTCAGGCCGATTTGCCCGCGCATTTGCGCACCCAAGATGTCACGGTTTGGTTGGGGCCGCGCCTGCATGTGGTGCATTACCCAGTGCGCAGCGGGCAGTGGCTCAACCTGGTGGCCATCGTGCATGGCGATCGGTCCGCGCAAGCCGACGCCTGGGATGCGGCTGGCCACACCCAGGCGCTGATGCAGGCCATGGGTGCGGTGGGCCGCGATTTGCACGAGCGATTGGCATCGGTGCCCGCCTGGCGGCAGTGGGCGCTGCACGACCGAGCGCCCGTGACGGCGGCGCGTGACATGGCCCAAGGCCGTGTGGCCTTGTTGGGCGACGCGGCGCACCCCATGCGGCCATATTTGGCCCAGGGTGCGGGCATGGCCATTGAAGATGCGCAGGTGCTGGCGCAGTGCCTGACGACCCATGCAGGCCGCGTGGCCGAAGGTTTGCAGGCCTATGCCCAGCAGCGCTGGGCGCGCAACGCCCGTGTGCAAACCCGGGCCATCCGCAATGGCCGCATTTTTCATGCGACCGGCCCGTTGGCCTTGGGTCGCAACCTCTCGATGCGCCTGATGGGCGAGCGCGTGATGGATGTGCCTTGGTTGTACGGCGGCGGGCCGCGATAACCCGCATGCCCGCCAAATCGGCGGGTCAACCGCCCATGGCCACGGCAATCGACGATACAGTGCATGCCAGCGCTTTGCGCTTGAGTAAATCCATCTTTCAGGGAAATATGTCATGCAGCTGCACCCTTCGTGCGCCCTAGCCACTTCGACCACCCACGCGGCACGCGTGCGGCTTGGCGTCAGCGTCAAGCGCTTGCTGGGCGTGATGTCTGCTGCCGTGTTTTGGGTAGGCGCGCCCGCCTGGGCGCAAAACACCGATTTGTCGGCCTGCATGGCCGAGTTGCGCCCGGCTGCGCGCATCGGCAAAGTGAGTGACGCCACTTGGGCGCGCCATACGGCGGGGCTGCAGGCCGATTTCAGCGTCATTGAAAAACTGAACTTTCAGCCCGAATTTCGCACGGCCATTTGGGATTACATGTCGGCCCTGGTGGACGATGAGCGCGTGGCCGATGGCGCTACCCGCCTGGCCGAGTACCGCCAGGCGCTCGATAGAGCCGAGCAACGCTTCGGTGTGGACCCGGCCACGGTGGTGGCGGTGTGGGGCGTGGAGAGCAATTTTGGCCAGACCTTTGGCAAATACCCGCTGGTGCAGGCGCTGGGCACGCTGTCGTGCCACGGGCGGCGACAAAGCTACTTCAGGAGCGAATTTTTTGCGGCGCTGCGCATTTTGCAAGCCGGGCACATCGCGCCTGAGCGTTTTGTGGGCTCGTGGGCGGGGGCGTTTGGCCACACCCAGTTCATGCCCAGCACCTTCGAGCGCTTGGCGATGGACTTTGACGGCGACGGCCGTGCCGACCTGATGGACAGCAGCGTGGACGCGCTGGGCTCAACCGCTAACTTTTTGGCCCGCGCAGGCTGGCAGCGCGGCTTGCCCTGGGGCATCGAGGTCAAGTTGCCAGCAGGGATTTCTTTGGCCGGAGAAGGCCGCCGCAGCAAGCGCCCGGTGTCTGAATGGACGGCCCGTGGCGTGCGCCGCATCGATGGCGTTGCCTTGCCCGCCAGTTTGGGCAACGTGGGCCTGCTGACGTTGGCCGGTGCCAACGGCCCGGCGTTTTTGGTGACGCGCAATTTTGATGCGCTCTACAGCTACAACGCCGCCGAAAGCTATGGCTTGGCCATCGCTCACCTGAGCGACCGGCTGCGCGGCGCTGGCCCTTTCGCCACGCCATGGCCTACCGATGACGCGGGTCTGTCCCGCGCCGAGCGGCGCGAGTTGCAAGGCTTGTTGGTGATGCGCGGCCACGATATTGGCCCTGTGGATGGCATGTTGGGCGACAAATCGCGCGAGGCGATCCGCGCCGAACAGCAGCGCTTGGGGCAAGAGGCCAATGGCCGAGGCGGCCAGAAAATCCTCAAGGTTTTGCGTGGGGGGTGACGGCCTTGGGGGCTGAGCTCACACCACCAGCGGCAAAGCCCTCTGCCGTTTGCCCGTCAAAGCAAACAGTGCATTGCCCACGGCCGGGGCCAGCGGTGGCACAGCCGGTTCGCCCACACCTGCGGGGTGGCGGGTGCTGGGCAAGATGTGGGTTTCCACCACCGGTGCCTGGCTGAGCGTGACCATGGGGTAGTTGGGGAAGTTGGTCTGCTGCACCACGCCACCCACGATGTCGATTTGGCCAAACAGCGCGGCGCTCAGCGCGTAGACCACGCTGCTCTGCATTTGCTGGGCCACGGTGTCGGGGTTGACCACGGTGCCGCAGTCGATGGCGCAGACCACGCGGTGCACGCGGATCTGGCCTTGCTCGATCGAGACGTCGGCCACTTGGGCCGCGATGGAGCCAAAAGACTCGTGCAGCGCGATGCCTTGCGCATGGCCGGCAGGCAAGGCCTGGCCCCAGCCGGCTTTGTCGGCCGCCAGTTGCAACACGGCGGCGTAGCGCGGCGCGTGTTGGAGCAGCTTGAGGCGAAAGGCCAGCGGGTCTTGCTTCGTGGCCACAGCCAGTTCGTCGATGAAGCTTTCTGAAAAGAACGCGTTGTGCGAGTGGCCCACCGAGCGCCAGTAACCGACGGGCACGCCCGACTGGGTGGCCACATGGCTCATGTGCTGGCTTTCAAAGCCGTAGGGCAGATCGAACAGGCCTTCTGCGGCGGTTTTGTCGGGCATGTCGATGGGACCCGACAGCATGGGCACGGCACGCGCCATCCAGCGCGGGGTGATGGCGTCGCCCGCCGATTTGATGCGCAAACTCGTGACTTCGCCTTTGTCATCCACCGAGGCCTGGAACTTGGCCAGGTGCATGGGTCGGTAAAAGTCGTGCGTCATGTCTTCTTCGCGAGACCAGACCAGTTGCACGGGGGCACCTTGGCAGGCCATGGCCACTTGCACGGCTTGGCCCACAAAGTCCACCTCCAGACGGCGGCCAAAACCGCCGCCCAGCAAGGTGACATGCACCGTGACTTGGTCGGTCTTCACGCCGGCCACTTTGGCAGCGATTTCGCGGGCCATTTGGGGCACTTGGGTGGGCACCCAAATCTCTACGCGACCGTCTTTGACGCGTGCGGTGCAGTTCATCGGCTCCATCGTGGCATGGGCCAAGTAGGGGGCTAGGTGCCCATCATGGCGCAAACAGCCATCAAAACCCCTGCGACGGGTCTGGTGTCTGGGGAAGTGACCATCGACGTGAATGGTTTCAAAATGCCCGCTTACCGCAGCGCCCCTGCGGGCAAGACCGGTTTGCCGGTGGTGTTTGTGATTTCTGAGATTTTTGGCGTGCACGAGTACATCGCCGACGTCACGCGCCGTCTGGCCCAGGCCGGTTACATGGCAATCGCCCCGGAATTGTTTGTGCGCCAAGGTGACCCGAGCGGCTACGGCGAAATTGCCAAGCTGCAGGCCGAAATCATCAGCAAAGTGCCCGATGCGCAAGTCATGGCTGACCTGGACGCCTGCGTGGCTTGGGCTGCAGCCAACGGTGGCAACACCGACAAACTGGCCATCACCGGTTTTTGCTGGGGCGGACGCATCACTTGGCTGTATGCGGCGCACCAGCCCAAGATCAAAGCGGGCGTGGCCTGGTATGGCCGCCTGGTGGGCAATGCCACGGCGCAAACACCCGCGCACCCCTTGGCTTTGGTGGGCCAACTCAAGGCCCCCGTGCTGGGTTTGTATGGCGCGGCCGACACGGGCATCCCCCTTGACACGGTTGATAAGATGAAAGCTGAACTGGCCCAAGGGCCTGCTGCGGCCAAAGCCAGCGAGTTTGTGGTTTATCCTGAGGCCCCGCACGCTTTTCATGCCGACTACCGCGGCAGCTACCGCAAGGCAGCCGCAGAAGACGGCTGGCAGCGATTGTTGGCCTGGCTGAAACGCCAGGGCGTGGCTTGATTTTGTGAACGCAGTGACCGCCCTTCGGGGCGTGAGTGCTGAAAAACCGCCCTTCGGGGCGGTTTGTTTTGGGGTGAAAGAGCACTTCTTGGATGCATGATGACTTTATTGGCGATTTTGTTGGGCACTTTGGTGGCGGGCATCGGCAGCGTCTGGCTGGCCGCTTGGCTGAGTTTTGGCGTGCTCAGCCGCTACACCCAACACATGCTGAGCTTGGCCGCAGGGGCCTTGATGGCGACGGCGTTTTTGCACTTGCTGCCTGAGGCCTTTGAAAGTCAAGCCGGGGCGCACGAGTTGTTCCTGACCTTGTTGCTGGGGTTGGTGTTTTTCTTTTTGCTCGACAAAGCCGAACTTTGGCACCACGGGCATGAGCACGGCGGTGGGCACGGGCACCACGGGCATGGCACGCACGACCACGACCAAGTTCAAGCGGCGCACGCGCACTCACCAGTTCACGCGCACACCGCGCACTCAACCGCTGAATCCACCCGCGGTCAGTGGGCTGTGTTGGCTGGCGACAGCGTGCATTGCTTTGGCGACGGCATCTTGATCGCCTCGGCCTTCATCGCCGACATGCGTTTGGGTGTCATTGCCGCGCTGGCCGTGCTGGCCCATGAAGTTCCTCACCACATGGGCGATCTGGCGGTCTTGCGCCAAGGCAGCAGCAGCCGCCAAGCCGCCATCGTCAAGGTGTCTATGGCCGGGGCCATCACCGCTTTGGGCGGCGCGGTGGGTTATGTGCTGGTCGATGCCCTGCACGACTGGCTGCCGTATTTTTTGGTCGTGGCCAGCAGCAGCTTTGTCTACGTGGCTTTGGCCGACTTGATCCCCCAGTTGCAAAAGCGCCTGTCCGCACGCGAAACGGCAACGCAGATTTTGTGGCTGGGTTTGGGCATCGGCATGGTGGTGCTGGTCAGCGCCTTGGCAGGGCACCAGCACTGACTTGAGTCTCACCCTTGGGCGCAGGGCAAGCCTGGGGTGCGGCTCCATTCGCTCCAGCTGCCCGCATACAAGGCAGTAGGCCCGTAACCGGCCAGTTCCATCGCGATCACGTTGGGCACGGCGGTCACGCCGCTGCCGCAGTGGTGCACCACGCTGCTGGCCGGGCGGCCCGCGAGCAGCTGGTCCCATTCGGTTTTGAGCTGTGGCGCACTTTTGAAGCGGCCGTCTTCGGTGAAGTTTTCGGTGAAGGGCCTGTTCAGCGCCCCCGGAATATGACCTGCCACCGGGTCCAGTGGCTCCACCTCACCCCGGTAACGGGCACCGGCCCGGGCATCGACCACGGTTTGAGTCTGCTGGCCCAAGGCGGCCGAGACCGCATCGGTTAACATCAACTGGCGCAGCGGTGCTTTCAGCTCAAAATGGGCGGGGGCCAAAGGAATGTCAGGCCCTGAGGCCAGTGCACCGCCCATGTCTTTCCAAGCTTGCAGGCCACCATCGAGAACTGCCACGGCCTCGTGCCCTAGCCACTTGAGCATCCACCACAAACGGCCGCAGTAGTGGCCTTTGTTGCGGTCATAGACCACGATTTGCATGCCGTTGTGAAGGCCCAAATTCCCTAGCCACCGTGCCACGACCTCGCGTTGCGGCAAGGGGTGGCGGCCCCCGTTCACAGCCTCTTCGGCCTGGTGCGTGCTCAGGTTTTTGTTCAAGTGGGCAGGCAGGGCGCCTGCGATGCGTTCGCTGGCAAAAAAGCCATCGGCCAGATCGGGGTTCATCAGGTCAAAGCTGCAGTCCAGCACGGCGCAAGGCTTGCCCTGGGTCTGCAGTTGTTGGAGTTGGGCAGCGGTGATCAGCAAGTTGTACATGGCAAAGGGTCTCCGTTCAATGGTCTTCGGCCTGGGCAATGGGCAGGGTACGGGGCAAGCTTCGGTTGCGCAAGGCGGTGGCGGCGATGCCGCTGGCGATGATCAAGGCCATGCCGACCCAGCCTATCCAGGGAATCTGGTCGCCAAACAAAAATAAGCCATAGAGCGCGGCAAACACGATGCCCGAGTATTGCAAATTGGCCACCACCAAGGTGGCCCCGCTGCTGTAGGCCTTGGTCATGCACAGTTGGCCCAAGGCGGCCAGCAAGCCAATCGGCAGCAGCCACCCAGCGTGTGGCCAGACCCAAGAACTGGGGCCGACGAACAGCATGGCCACGGCCCCAACGAGGGTGGTGCCGACGGAAAAATAAAGCACCGTGCGGGCCTCGGGTTCGCCCATGCGACCCAGTGCCGCGACCTGCATGTAGGCCATGGCGGCCCCCACACCCGACAGCAAGCCGATCACACCAGCAAACAGCTGGTTTTGCTCAATGGTAGGCCGCAAGATCATGACCACACCCGAAAAGCCCGCGATGACGGTGAGCACCACCGGGCCTTGCCTCACCATGTCTTGCACCCGACCCATGAGCAGTGTGCCCCCGACCAAAAAGGCCGCAACCCAGATGCCGCTCATGTAATTGAGCGTCATGGATGTGGCCAGGGGCAGGTGGGCAATGGCGTAAAACCAGGCCGTGAGGGATGACACGCCAATGGCTGATCGCCACACATGCATGAGCGGTATGGGGGTGCGCAAAGCCACCCGCTGGCTGCGGCAAATGGCGGCCATCAGCACGACCCCGACCACGCCCCGGTAAAACACCAACTCGAAGGTGTGGAAGTACTCGGATGCGTATTTGATGCAAACGCTCATCGTCGCGAAAAACAGCGACGCCAGAATCATCCAGGAGGCTTGCATCCGGGCGGGCTTTAGAGGGTCTTCATTTGCTGGCGGTACCACTCGTGGAAGTGCTGCATGCCGTCTTCCATGGGGCTTTGGTAGGGGCCGACTTCGTTGTCGCCGCGTGCCCAAAGTGCCTTGCGACCCGCGTCCATGCGTTCGGCAATTTCGTCGTCCTCTAGGCAGGTCTCCATGTAAGCCGCTTGTTGGGCCTCGACGAATTCGCGCTCGAAGGCCACGATTTCTTCAGGGTAATAAAACTCCACTTGGTTCAGTGTTTTGTTGGGGCTGATCGGGTGCAAAGTGGACACGGTGAGCACATGCGGGTACCACTCGACCATGATGTGCGGGTAATACGTCAGCCAAATCGCGCCGCGCTCGGGCAGTTGGCCGTTGCGGTACTTGAGCAGCACCTCGTGCCACTTTTTGTAGGTGTCCGAGCCGGGCTTGCCAAAGCCGCCCGACACGCCCACGGTTTGCACCGAATAATGTTCCTTGAACTCCCAGCTCAGGTCGTCGCAGGTGACGAACTGGCCCAGCCCCGGGTGGAAGGGGCCGACGTGGTAGTCCTCCAGGTACACCTCGATGAATGTTTTCCAGTTGTAATTGCACTCGTGCAGCTCCACACGGTCGAGTGCGTAGCCATCAAAACTGAGTTGTGCAAGTGGCCCCATGCCCGCCAGATCGGCGGCGATGTTGCGCCCGTTGTCTTCAAACAGCAGACCGTTCCATTCCTGCAACTTGTAGTTGTTCAGGTTCAGGCAGGGGTCTTGCGCAAAGTGGGGCGCGCCCAGCAACAGGCCGCTGGGTGAATACGTCCAGCGGTGCAGTGGGCAAACGATGTTGCCGCCCGCGCTGCCTTTTTGTTGGGTTTGCAGGTTGCCTCGGCCGCCCAGCATGACCGCCTGGCGGTGTCGGCAGACATTGGAGACGAGTTCTACACCGCCTTGAGCGTTTCGCACCAAGGCACGGCCTTCGGCCTCGTGGGGCAGGGCGTAATAGTCGCCCGGATTGGGGACTGCCAGCTGGTGACCCACGTAGCGGGGGCCTTGCTGAAAAAGGGTGCTCAATTCGCGCTGAAACAGCGCCTCATCGAAATAAGTGGAAACTGGTAGTTGGCTTGCGGCCTGCAGCAGTTGAAGACTTAAATCAGACATGGGTGACCTGACCTAGAGACTCCCCCTATGAAGGGGCAGGAACAAAGCGCTGAATCCGGAAATTGCAGCGCAAAAAAATGACAGGAAATTTCCTGCCGATGAACGGTGATTCTACCCCGGCGGGTAAGGACCTGAAAGGAGGCTTTGGCAAGCCGTAAATATTACGGGGCATCTTCGCCGGTGCCTGGCTCTCTGACAAAGCCATGCGGGCATGGCGTGTGGGCATGTCAGTTGGCGCAAAGCATAAGGCCTAAAATCAGACTTTTACCTCGGAACATCCCATGCCCAAGGCCGCCCCTACAGAACCCGCAGACAGCCCAGCAGCGCCCTTGCCCGCCACTTACGAAGCGGCTTTGGCGGAGCTGGAGTCGCTGGTCGGTCAGCTCGAATCGGGGCAGATGCCGCTGGACCAATTGTTGACGGGTTACCAGCGGGGCGCGGCTTTGTTGGCTTTTTGTCGCGACAAACTCAAAGCCGTGGAAGACCAGATCCAGGTGCTGGATGGCGGACAACTCAAACCCTGGAGTGGCGCATGACGGTGGACTTGAAGGCTTGGATGCAGCCGCATCTGGCGCGTGTGGAGCAGACTTTGTCGGCCGGCATTGAGGCCGAATCCCCTGCTGCTTTGGGCCGAGCCATGCGTTATGCCGTGCTCGATGGCGGCAAGCGCTTGCGCCCTTTGTTGGTGCTGGCCACGGCTGAGGCGGTGGGTGATGCTTTCAACACGCCTGCGGCCCTGAATGCCGCTTGCGCCATCGAGTTGATCCATGCTTATTCGTTGGTGCACGACGACATGCCCTGCATGGACAACGACGTGTTGCGGCGCGGCAAACCCACAGTGCATGTTCAGTTTGGCGAGGCCCAAGCCCTGCTGGCGGGGGACGCCTTGCAGACCTTGGCTTTTGAAATGCTGACCCCGCCAGACGCCAGCGTGCCGCCTGCGGTGCAAGCCGCCTGTGTGGCTTTGCTGGCGCGGGCTTCGGGTTACCAGGGCATGGCTGGCGGCCAGGCCATTGACTTGGCCAGCGTTGGGCAGCGCCTGAGTGAAGACCAACTTCGTCAAATGCACCGCCTCAAAACCGGGGCCTTGCTGTTGTGCAGCGTGCAGATGGGCGCTGCCTGTGTGCCGGGCGTGCCTGCCCCGTTGCAAGCCTCGTTGACCCTTTTTGGCGAGGCCTTGGGCTTGGCCTTTCAGGTGGTGGACGATGTGCTGGATGTGACCGCCGATTCGGCCACGCTGGGCAAAACAGCGGGCAAGGACGAAGCGGCCGACAAACCCACCTATGTGGCCTTGATGGGCTTGGAAAGGGCCAAGGCCTACGCCGATGCCTTGAGTGCCCAGGCTCTGCAGGCGCTGGCCGACACCGGATTGCCCGATGCGCGTTTGGGGGCCTTGCGCGCCCTGACCGCCATG
>NZ_CALBEX010000439.1 GCF_937889215.1 uncultured Limnohabitans sp. | reverse complement strand
ACTTTGTCCGAACTCCATAAATTCATTTTCGAAGGCCTGCCGGTTCGCGGCATGCTGGTGCGCCTGACCGATGCCTGGCAAGACATCCTGGCGCGGCGTGCTGCCAATTCCGAAACCGGTGCATACCCTGCGCCCGTGCGCCAGTTGCTGGGCGAGATGGCCGCGGCGGGCGTGCTGATGCAGGGCAACATCAAGTTCAACGGCGCGTTGGTGCTGCAGATTTTTGGCGACGGCCCGGTCAAGCTCGGCGTGGTCGAGGTGCAACCGGATTTGAGCCTGCGCGCCACCTGCACCCAGGTGGGCGAGGTGGCCGACGACGCCACCCTGAGCCAAATGGTGAACGTGAACAATGAAGGGCGTTGTGCCATTACCCTAGACCCGCAAGACCGCTTGCCCGGCCAGCAGCCTTACCAAGGCGTGGTGCCGCTGTTTGGCGACCGGGGTGAAAAGCTGGAGAACATCAGCGAGGTGCTGGAGCATTACATGCTGCAGTCCGAGCAGCTGGACACCGTGCTGGTGCTGGCGGCCGATGACAAGGTGGCAGCGGGCTTGCTGATTCAGCGCCTGCCCATTGAAGGCGAGGGGAATTTGGCGGGTAAAACCGATTCACTCATGCGTGAATCTGTGCTGGGCCAAAGCGAAGATTTCAGCCGCATCTCCATCTTGACCAAAAGCATCAAGCGTGAGGAGCTGCTGGGCTTGGACGCCGAAACGATTCTGCACCGCTTGTATTGGGAAGAGCCGCTGGCCCGGTTTGAACCCTTCATGGGCGACAACGGCCCGCGCTTTGCCTGCCGCTGCAACCGCGAGCGTGTGGGCAACATGATCCGCAGCCTGGGCACCGAAGAGGTGGAAGGCATCATCGCCGAGCAAGGGCAGGTGGAAGTGGGTTGTGATTTTTGCGGTGCGCAATACCGGTTTGACCCGGTAGATGCGGCCGGCTTGTTCACCGGCTTGCCACCCGATTTGCCCGCTGGCTCGGTGCACTGAGCGCCCTGCTGAGTCCTGTGAGGCAGTGAGGCCGAGGCTAATGAAGTGGCGAGCCGAGTGGAGCAGCCCGATCTTGTGTCTGTTGTAGGTCGGCGCCTTCAGGTCCGACAATGCCTACCGCAACGTTCCGAAAATGTGGCTTCGCGATGCTTAGAGGTCAAAACTCTTAAAGGCCCTACGGTCAGCTCTTCAGGCTACGCTCTGCAGAGCTTATTCGTGACCAACCAGTTGCGGACCCATCCCCAAACGAAACTCAGCAGCGCCATCAAAGACGCTGCTGAGTTGGGATGCACGGGACCGATCAGCTGCCGCGCGTGACGGGCATGCCGAGTTCGCCGGGCAGCGCCAATTGCTTGGCCAGTTCCAGTTTGGCCAGCGAATTGCGGTGCACTTCGTCTGGACCATCGGCCAGGCGCAGGGTGCGCTGGTGGGCGTAGGCATAGGCCAGCGGGAAGTCTTGCGACACACCGCCACCACCGTGGGCCTGAATGGCCCAGTCGATGATCTGGCAAGCCATGTTGGGGGCCACGATCTTGATCATCGCGATTTCGGCCTTGGCGACCTTGTTGCCCACGGTGTCCATCATGTGAGCCGCTTTGAGGGTCAGCAGGCGGGCTTGCTCGATCATGCAGCGCGATTCGGCAATGCGCTCTTGCCACACGGTCTGGCGGGCCACTTCGCGGCCAAAGGCCACGCGCTCGTTCAGTCGTTTGCACATCAGCTCCAGGGCGCGCTCGGCAATGCCGATGGTGCGCATGCAGTGGTGGATGCGGCCAGGGCCCAAGCGGCCTTGTGCGATTTCAAAGCCACGGCCTTCGCCCAGCAAAATGTTTTCGGCCGGCACACGCACGTTTTTGAGCAACACTTCCATGTGGCCGTGCGGCGCGTCGTCGTAACCAAACACCGACAAGGCGCGCACCACGGTGATGCCGGGGGTATTGGCGGGCACCACGATCATGGATTGTTGTTCGTGGCGACCGGCATCGGGGTTGGTCTTGCCCATGACGATGTAGATCGCGCAGCGTGGGTCGCCCGCGCCGGACGACCACCATTTGCGGCCGTTGATGACATATTCGTCGCCGTCGCGGCGGATCTCGCATTCGATGTTGGTGGCGTCGGACGAGGCCACATCGGGCTCGGTCATCAAGAAGGCCGAGCGGATTTCACCGCGCAGCAAAGGCTCCAACCATTCGTCTTTGAGGGTTTCGCTGGCATAGCGTTCCAGCGTTTCCATGTTGCCGGTGTCGGGCGCTGAGCAGTTGAAAATTTCGGCTGCAAAGGGTACGCGGCCCATGATCTCGCACAGGGGTGCGTATTCGAGGTTGGACAGGCCTTGCGGTGCGCGTGTCGACTTGGGCAAGAACAGGTTCCACAAACCGGCGGCCAAGGCCTTGGGCTTGAGTTCCTCGACGATTTTGGTGGGCACCCAGGCGTTGCCTTTGGCGCGGTTTTCGGCAATCTCTTCGAAGAATCTCGCCTCGTTGGGGTAAATGTGCTCGTCCATGAAGGCCAACAAACGGGCCTGCATGTCTTTGACCTTGGGGGTGTATTCAAAATCCATGGTCTATCTCCTTGAAGTGATGGGTCGTAAAAAGGGGGTGTCAGGCTTTGCAAGCGAACTGCCAGGCCAACTCGGCCATCGGGCGCGCACCGGCACCGGAGGATTTGGCTTGATCGCTGGACGCAGTGCCGTCTTCGACGCGTTTGGCAATGCCTTGCAAGATCGCGGCGATGCGGAACATGTTGTAGGCGAGGTAAAAGTTCCAGTCTTTGGCCAAAACCTCGGGTGTGGTGAAACCGGTGCGCTCGCAATAGCGGCGGATGTATTCGGCCTCAGATGGGATGCCGAGCGCCGCGAAATCAAGACCACCGATGCCCCTGAAGGTGCCCGGTTTGATGTGCCAGGCCATGCAGTGGTAGCTGAAGTCGGCCAGCGGGTGACCCAGCGTGGACAGTTCCCAATCCAGTACGGCCATCACCCGGGCTTCGGTGGGGTGGAACATAAGGTTGTCCAGGCGGTAGTCGCCATGCACGACGCCGACCATGGATTCGTCTTTGGCGCTGTCCGGGATGTTTTTCGGCAGCCACTCGATCAACTGGTCCATCTCGGGAATGGGCTGGGTGACAGACGCCGCGTACTGTTTGCTCCAGCGGCCAATTTGGCGCTCAATGTAGTTGCCCGGTTTGCCGTAGCTGGACAGACCTTGCTTGGCCACATCGACCTTGTGCAGCGCGGCCAGCACACGGTTCATTTCGTCGTAGATCGCGCCGCGCTCGGCGGGTGTCATGCCGGGCAGGGACTGGTCCCAAAGCACGCGGCCTTGCACGAACTCCATGACGTAAAACGCACGCCCAATGACCGATTCGTCGTCGCACAGCACATGCATTTGGGCCACGGGCACGTCGGTGCCGTACAGGCCTTTCATGACCGCAAACTCGCGCTCGATGGCATGGGCCGAGGGCAGCAGTTTGGCCACGGGACCGGGCTTGGCCCGCATCACGTATTGGCAAGTGGGCGTGATGAGCTTGTAGGTGGGGTTGGATTGCCCGCCCTTGAACATTTCCACGCTCAAGGGGCCTGCAAAACCGGGGAGTTTGGCGCTGAGCCAGGCCTCCAGGGCTGGAATGTCGAAGGCGTGGGTGCCGGTGACAGGCCGGGTCCCCACAAAATGATCAAAAGCACTCATGGGTTGACCCGTCGAAAATCAGTGGTCGCCGCAGTGAGCGGCGACAGGGTGGAAATGTGGCGCGTCAGTGGTCCGCGTTCACGATCAGCAGCAGTGCGTCGCGGTCCAGCACCACCAGGCCGCCCGGCTCGATGCGGATGATTTGCTCGCGCTCCATTTGCTTGAGTTCTTGGTTCACGCGTTGGCGAGAAGCACCCAGCAATTGCGCCAGCTCTTCCTGCGCCAGTTGCAAGCTGATGCGGATCGCTTTGGCGTCCGACAAACTGGGCGTGCCGTAGCTGCGCAGCAAGTGGTTGAGTTGTTTGGCCAGCCGTGCCCGCAAAGGCAAGGTGTTGAGGTCTTCCACCAAACCATACAGTTGGCGAATGCGCCGTGCATGCAGGCGCAGCATGGCTTCGTAAAACTCGACGTGCTGGGAGAGAATTTTTTTGAAGTCGGCCTTGGCCACGTTCAGCGTGGTCGTGTCGCCGTGTGCATAGCAGTCGTGCGTGCGCCGGTCTCCGTCGAAGATCGACACATCGCCAAACCAAATGCCTGGCTCCACATAGGTCAAGGTGATCTGTTTGCCCGACACCGAGGTCGAGCTCACGCGCACCGCGCCCTTGGCACAGGCGATCCACTGCTCGGGTGGATCTCCCCGTGCAGCGAGCATATCGCCGTCCTTGTGACGTTTGACGTAAGCGCATCGAAGTATGTCGTGTCGTAGTGAAGGTGAAAGACTTGAGAACCAACGACCGTTGTTGATCGACTCTCTTTCCTCCATTGTCAGAATGGGCTCGTCCATGTTCTGTCCTTTGAGTGACTGTGAATCAGATTTTTGTCGCCTGGGGGACCAGCCGCATCATTCGTATTCGGGTTTTTGCTTGTTTAAAAAAGCGGAAATGCCGACGCCCGCGTTGGGGTGGTGCAGGTTTTTGACAAAGTGATCCCGCTCGCGTGCCAGTTGGGCATTGAGGCTGCTGCCGTCGGCATCGTTCAGCAAATCTTTGATGCTGGTCAAGGCATTGGGCGCGCGGGTGTTGAGTTGTTCGCACCAGTCCAAGGCGTGTTGCAGGGCTTGGCCCGCATCGGTCAAGCGGTTGACCACGCCCAGTTGTTGCAGGCGCTCCGCCCCAATGCGCTCGCCGCACATCAGGAGTTCGGTGGCCAATTGGCGCGGCACAGCACGCGACAAACTCCAGCTGCCGCCGCCATCGGGCGAGAGGGCAATGGAGCTGTAAGCCATCACGAAAACGCTGTTGCGCGCGGCCACGATCATGTCGCAGGCTAAAGCCAACGAGAAACCGGCACCGGCTGCAGGCCCTTCGACAGCGGCGATCACTGGTTTGGGAAAGGTGCGGATCGCTTCGATCCAGTTGTGCAGGCCTTCAATGCTTTGAGCCTGGTGTTCAGGCGGCTGCTGGCGGTTGTTTTGCAAACGCTGCAAATTGCCGCCTGCGCTGAAGATGCCATTCGCTCCGGTGATCACCACGCTGCGCACATCGGCGCTGGATTCGGCCACGCTCAGGGCCTCCACACCTGCGGCGTACATCTCGGGGCCCAGGGCGTTGCGAAACTCTGGGTTGCTGAGGGTCAGGACCAAGGTCCGGCCTTCGCTGGTGCTGAGCAGTTGGGCGGTCATATTTTTAAATCAGATGGGGGCAGAGCTGAAGATCTGTCCCGCAAAGTCATTGTTCTTCCGTGTGCATCAGCGACAGGCCTATCGCACCACGGCGGCGCAGCCAAGGGCTGGGGCGATAACGGGGGTCGCCATAAACCGTTTGAAGGTTAAACAGCACTTCCAAAATGCTGTCAGGTCCCAAGCGGTTGCCCATAGCCAAGGGTCCCATGGGGTAGGCCAGGCCCAAGGTAACGGCGGTTTCCAGGTCTTGTGGGCTGCAGATGCGTTGCTGGCACATGTCGGACGCGATGTTGACGATGCACGCCACCACACGTTGCGTGACAAAACCACCACTGTCACGGATCACCGACACGGCCTTGCCGTCACGCGCAAACAAGGCATGGGCCGCATTGCGCATGTCGATGCGCGTGGCCGGGTTGGTGGCCAGCACGCGGCGCTTGGTGGAAGCGTCCTCAAACAGCATGTCGATGCCCACGGTGCGGGCCGGGTCCAGGCGCTCGACCACGGCCACGGTGGTGATGTCAAAACCCAGCGGGGCCACAATGGTCAAGGCTTCGGGTGAGGGCGATGCGCCGGTTTCGATGTTGGCCCCCAGGTCTTTGAGCAGCTG
>NZ_CALBEX010000438.1 GCF_937889215.1 uncultured Limnohabitans sp. | reverse complement strand
GTGTTCACGAACGTGACAGTCTCGGGTCTGGCTTGGCCAGGCCCGATTCATCCGCTGACGCTCAGTACTTGTAAACGCCCTGCCCGGTCTTGCGGCCCAGACGGCCTGCGGCCACCATTTCTTTGAGCAAGGGGCTGGGGCGGTATTTGCTGTCACCGAATTCCTTGAGGTAAACCTCCATCACGGCCAGGCACACATCGAGACCAATCATGTCGGCCAGCGCCAGCGGGCCAATGGGTTGGTTGCAACCCAGCTTCATGCCTGCGTCGATGGCTTCGGCTTCGGCAAGGCCTTCGCCCAGCACAAAGAAAGCCTCGTTGATCATGGGCACCAGGATACGGTTGACCACAAAGCCGGGGGCGTTCTTGACGGTGATCGGGGTCTTGCCCAAGGCCAGCGCCATGTCGTGCACCGCGTCGTGCGTGGCGTCGCTGGTCTGCAGGCCACGGATGATCTCGACCAGCGCCATCATGGGCACGGGGTTGAAGAAGTGCATGCCAATGAAACGGTCAGCGCGCTGTGTGGCGGCGGCCAGCTGCGTGATCGAGATCGACGAAGTGTTGGACGCGATGATCACGTTGGGGGCCAAAAGGCCGTCCAATTGCTTGAGGATTTTGACCTTGAGTTCGTGGTTTTCAGTGGCGGCCTCGATGACCAGCTGAGCACCCTTGAGGTCTTCATAACTGGCACTGCCCTGAATGCGGGCCAAGGCAGCGGCCTTGTCGTCTTCGCTGATTTTCTCTTTCTTGACCAAGCGGTCCAGACTGCTGGAGACGTTGGCGATGCCTTTGGCCACAGCGGCCTCAGAAATATCGACCATCACCACGCGAATGCCGGAGACGGCACACGCCTGTGCAATGCCATTGCCCATGGTGCCTGCACCAATGATGCCTACGGTCTGGATGCTCATGTTCTTCATTCCTTGAAAGTGAGAAACTCAAAAAAGAATGATCTTAACGGTGCTGAACAGGGGCTTGGCTGACAGCGCGGTCAAGCTGGGGGTAACACCGCCAGCAAAACCGAGCTCAAAAAACCACCTTCAGAACCTTCTTTGCGCCTCCAGCCCCAGCAGCAGCTTGCGCCCTGCCCCTGGCTCAAAGAATCGTTCGTTGCCACCGTTCACGATCACCGAGCCGGCGTGCTTTCGATCGGTCAAATTGTCAACCCGTACGAACTCCTTGAGCGTCCAGTCACCGCGGTCTTGCTTGAACTGCACACCCAGGTTTAACAAGGTGTGCGCCGCAGCCGCATCGTCGTTCAGGTCATTGACCATCACACGGCCCACATGCCGAGCCTCTAGCGTCACGCGGCTGCCCGCCCAGCCCGTGTCCCAGGCCACTTGAGCAAACAGCTGCTGCTTTGGCAGGCCGGGGATTTGGTTGCCTGCGGGCACTTGCACCTGCGGGTTATTAATGGTGGGGCACCCTGGCGAGGTACAGGTCATGAATGCATCTTGGTATTTGGCCTGCATCCAGGTGTAGGCCGATGTCCATGTGACCGGTCCCGTGCGCCATTCGCTCGACAACTCCAGACCC
>NZ_CALBEX010000437.1 GCF_937889215.1 uncultured Limnohabitans sp. | reverse complement strand
CCCCAAGCCCGACTTGCTGCTGCTGGACGAACCCTTTTCCAATCTGGACATCGACTTGCGCGAGCGGCTGGCGCACGAGGTGCGCAACATCCTCAAGGCCGCCCAGGCCACCGCGCTGCTGGTCACACACGACCAGCTCGAAGCCTTTGCCATCGGTGACGTGATCGGCGTCATGAATGAAGGCCAGCTGCACCAGTGGGAAGACGCCTACAGCCTCTACCACCGCCCGGCCACCCGCTTTGTGGCCCACTTCATCGGCCACGGCGTGTTCACCCCGGCCACGCTGCGCGAGGCAAACGGGCACATCCTGGTCAGCACCCCCGTGGGTGAACTTCAAGATGTGGCCGAATGCCCACTGCCCAGCGCGTTTGAAGATGGCCAGTGCGACGTGCTGCTGCGGGCGGACGACATCGTGCACGATGACGACGCCCCCGTGAAAGCCGAGATCATCCGCAAAGCTTTTCGTGGTTCGGAATTTTTGTACACCTTGCGTCTGGCCAGCGGCGAATGGCTGATGGCCCATGTGCCCAGCCACCACGACCACAAACTGGGCGAGTGGATCGGCATCCGCGCCGAAGTCGACCACGTCGTGACCTTCAAGCGCACCTGATCGACCCCGAGCGGGCTTCTGCGGCCTCCAACCTTTCCCAGCTGTCCAGGTACCTGCGCTGGCGCTTGGCTACATGCCTCACATCAAAACATCAAATTTACTTAAACCGTAAATTCTGATGCCATTGACCGAACCCCAAAACCTTCTCCAGTTCAAGCACGACCATCCCGCTTGAAGCACACCACGCTCAGCGCTGCGCTTGAAAACGTCTGCTGCGCTGTTGGGTCAACCCTGCACCCCAAGTCACACCCACATGCCACAGCACGGCTGGTGCTCAATATTCCGTTCTTACGAATTCTTTCATGTTCTATTGCTTGAAAAACATGCAGACTGATATACAATAAAAATGTAAATTACATCAAAAATACGAATACAAGCCGATGGACCGATGTTCTCAAGAACTTTTTTAACCGCCGACAACACCGTTCGCTCAGTCCAAGCACAGGCTTGGTGCGCTCATCGCGAAAACATGCCGATGGGCAGCAACGCGCACGTGTCCAGCGTCCAGCCAAACCCTCGTGCCAAATCACCGCTGAAAAATCGCCACCTCGTCTGGCTCTTGCTCATTTTGGTGCTGACGCACTTGTCTCAATTGATGGCCAAAAATGACGACACCTTGGTGACCTGGTCACCGCCCATCGAGCCCCCCGGCTCAGTGGTCGTGACGCCCTCGAACCGCCATGCGCAGCCAAGCC
>NZ_CALBEX010000436.1 GCF_937889215.1 uncultured Limnohabitans sp. | reverse complement strand
GCCATGATCGAGAGCATTGAGGGCAAGCGCGGTGAGCCGCGCATGCGCCCCCCCTATATCGCCCAAGTGGGGCTGTTCGGTCGGCCCACCTTGGAGCACAATTTTGAAACTCTTTTTTGGGTACGCGACATCTTCCAGAGGGGACCGCAGTGGTTCAGCGGTTTTGGTCGCAACGGCCGCAAAGGCTTGCGCAGTTTCAGTGTGAGCGGGCGTGTCAAACACCCCGGTGTCAAGTTGGCCCCTGCGGGGATCACGGTCAAAGAATTGATCGAAGAATACTGCGGCGGGATGGCCGATGGGCATGACTTTTATGCCTACTTGCCAGGGGGTGCCTCGGGCGGCATCTTGCCCGCCAGCTTGGGCGGCATTCCACTCGATTTTGATACCCTGCAGCCTTACGGATGTTTCATCGGGTCGGCGGCAGTCATCGTGCTGGGCCACCAAGACAAAGCGCGTGACGCAGCCCTCAACATGATGCGTTTCTTTGCCCATGAAAGCTGCGGTCAATGCACCCCTTGCCGAGTGGGAACCGCCAAGGCGGTGGCCTTGATGGCTGTCCCGGTATGGGACAACACGACCCTGGAAGACCTCAATGTGGTCATGACCGATGCGTCCATTTGTGGTCTTGGTCAAGCAGCGCCTAACCCCGTGCGCTGCATACAAAAATACTTTCCTCTGGAAATTGGAGCATCGCTGTGAACGCACCGACCTCGCTGTCCGAAGTGACCCCCAAAACCGTCGAATTCAAACTTGACGCACAAACCATCCATGCCTATGAGGGTGAAACCATCCTCAAAGCCGCCAAGCGCCACGGCATCGACATCCCCCATCTTTGCTACAAGGATGGCTACCGCGCCGATGGCAATTGCCGCGCTTGCGTGGTTGAAATCGCAGGCGAGCGCACACTGGCGCCCAGTTGCTGCCGCAGTGCCACCGAGGGCATGCAGGTGCAGGCCCAAAGTGAGCGTGCTGTCAAAAGCCAGAAGATGGTGCTGGAGATGCTGTTGTCAGACATGCCCGATGTGGGGCACAAATGGAACGATGCCAGCGGTGCTGCCACAGACGCAGGGCAACACGGTGAGTTGAGCGATTGGGCCAGTCGCATGGCCGTGACGGTGCGCCCTGAGCTGAAGGCGCTGCGTCGTGCACAAGCCCAAGCCGATGTGTCCCACCCCGCCATGGCGGTCAATTTGGACGCGTGCATCCAGTGCAACCGCTGCGTCAGGGCCTGCCGCGAAGAGCAGGTCAATGGCGTCATCGGTTACGCCTCTCGCGGCGCGCACAGCGAAATCGTGTTCGACCTGGGTGACGCGATGGGCGAGAGCACCTGTGTGGCCTGCGGTGAGTGCGTTCAGGCTTGCCCCACGGGGGCCTTGATGCCCAAAACCCAAGTGGGCACGCAGGTGGTGGACAAAAAGGTGGATTCGGTGTGTCCGTTTTGCGGAGTGGGCTGTCTGCTGACCTACAACGTCAAGGACAACGTGATCGTGAGCGTCGATGGCCGCGACGGGCCTGCCAACCACAGCCGCTTGTGCGTCAAAGGGCGTTTTGGCTTTGACTATGCGGCCAACC
>NZ_CALBEX010000435.1 GCF_937889215.1 uncultured Limnohabitans sp. | reverse complement strand
GTGCAAAACTGGTGCGAAGACCACAGCGCCGCGCCGCTGCGCATCGACGCGCTGTGCCAAGACATGGGCGTGCCCGTGTGGGAGTTGGAGCGTGCTTTTCAGCACACTTATGGCATGGCCCCGCAGCGCTTGATCACCCTGCAGCGCCTGGCCAAGGCGCGGCGTGCGTTGCTGACCCAAAACGCCAGCGTGACCGACATCGCCATGGGCCACGGCTTTTGGCATCTGGGGCGGTTTGCGGTGCTCTACAAAAACTATTTTGGCGAAAGCCCCTCACACACCCGACGCTGCGCCAGCGCCGCTCAGGGCTGAGCGGTTTTAAAACCACCAGCCCACGGCGTACGGAATCATCACCGCCCCCGCAATGCCGTGCAGCCCCATGCCCAAGCTGGCATAAGCCCCGGCCTCGGCATTCACGCTGAAAGCGCGGGAGGTGCCAATGCCGTGCGCGGCCACGCCCAAAGCAAAACCGCGCTGCCACCAGGCCGTAATGCGCAAGGCGTCGAGCACATAGCGGCCCAGCACCGCCCCCAAAATGCCGGTGCTCACCGCAAAGATGGCGGTCAGGGTGGGCGAGGCCTGCACGCGTTCGGCAATGCCCATCGCAATCGGCGCGGTGACCGACTTGGCCACCAGACCGCGCACCAGCGCTTCGTCCACACCCAGCCAGCGCGCCACGCCCACAGCCGTGAGCACCGAGGTCACCCCGCCCGCCAGCAGCGACAACAGCAACACGCCCATGCGCCCTTTGAGTGATGAGAACCCCTTGTAGATGGGAATGGCCAGCGACACCGTGGCCGTGCCCAGCAAAAAGTGAACGAACTGCGCGCCTTCGAAATACTGCGCATAGGGCATGTCGATCACGCTGATGCTCAGGCACACCAGCACCACCGCAATCAACACCGGGTTGGCCAGCGGATTGCGCTGGCTGCGCTCGTATAGGGTGAGGCCGATCAGGTAAGCGCTGAGCGTGAGCACCAAAGCCAGCAGCGGACTGCCTGAGAGGTAAACCCAAATCTCGGAGATGGCGGGCAGGTCGGAGCGTGTCATGGGGTTCATGGTCTCAGTCCTTGGGGGCGAGCAGCTTGAGCAACAGCGCCACCACCGCCACCGTGGCCAGCACGCTGATCACCAGCGCCGCACTGATGGCCCAGGCATTGGCCCGCAGCACCGGCAAATAAAGCACCACACCCACCGAAGCCGGAATGAAGAGCAGCCCCAGGTGCTGCAAGATGCTGCTGCCCACCAAGTCCATGGATGCCGGGACCCGCCCGCGCAGCGCCAAAAACGCCAGTAATAACACCAGACCCAGCACCGGACCGGGGATGAAAGGCAGGGCGAACTTGGAGACCAGCTCGCCAAGCGCCTGGAAGATGAAGAGTTGAACGAGGCCTTGGATCATGGCCTCAGTGTAGACAGCTTGCGTTGGCGTTGGGGGCGAAAGACTTGTGACTTCAGTGCGATGGTTTCAGCTTGGTTATTGCGTTTGCAATTGCCAATCCACGGCGGTTTACCAAGGGCGCAAGTCGGCTCCGGGGATGCCCTTGTTATCTACCCAGTTGTTCTGCGCGGCAATCCAGTCGGTGAATTCGTTTTCGAACAGGCTGCTTTTCCATTCATCCGTCAGGTCTTGGCGCACGACAATGCCGCGTAAGCGCTTGTCGATCCACTCCTTGGGGTAGCCTTTTTTCTCGTACAGCTCTTGCATACGGCCCATGGCCAGCTCGGGGTTTTCGATCTCGTCAAGGCGCTCTTTGCCCACCTTGGCCAACCAGCGCTTGAAGGGTTCGGCCTTGGGGCTGGGGATGGACTGGATCAAACGGAAAATGCCCTGCGTGTTCCAGCATTGCAGTTTTTGCCGTCCCCCCGCCGTCTTAAATGCCAGCGCAAGGGGGGAGTCAATTTGTCCCCCCCTTGGCTGTCCAAGCTCAAATCGGGGTCACGCCTGCGCATCTTCTTCCAGTAGTCCGATGGATCGGCGGCATCCGTCAGCGCTGCAACAATGTCGGTGATGACGAACCACCATTCGTCGTTGTGCAGCGTGCGGCGGATTTCGCGGCTTTGGAATAGCGCCACTCGCGCCTCGGGATTGCTGACCGGCTCACTCATGACACACTCCTTTGAATTCATTCGGCTGTCATCCGATTGGACCTGAGTCTGTCCTGGAGCTCAATGGCTTGGATGGCGTGTAGGGTCAATGTTGCGCCAAAACCAACTGCATCGCCAACTGGTTGTGCCGCTCGATCAACGGCCCCATGTCCACCGTGGCAATCTCACCCAGGCGCACCACCACGCGGCCATTCACGATCGTGTAATCGGCGTTGTCACTGGCGCACAGCAAGAGCGCCCCCACCGGGTCGTGCACCGCGCCGCCGGCCATGCCGAGCGTGTCGGTGCGGAACATCGCGATGTCGGCGCAATAACCTTCGGTGATTTGCCCCAGCTCGTGGGCGCGGCCCAGCACTTCGGCGCCGCCGCGTGTGGCCAGGCGCAGGGCGTCGCGGGGCGTCATCTCGGCGGGGCCTCGGTCACAACCGTACACGGTGCAACCGTCTTCGACGCGCGGTGGCTCCATGGCTCTGCCCACACGCGCCAGCAGCATGGCTTGGCGGGCTTCGTTCAGCAAGTGCGCTGCGTCGTTGCTGGCGCTGCCGTCCACGCCCAGGCCAATGGGCACGCCTGCATCCAGCATTTTGCGCAGGGGCAAGATGCCGCTGGCCAGGCGCATGTTGCTGCACGGGCAGTGGGCGATGCCGGTGCGCGTGCGGGCAAACAAATATGTGCCTTCATCGTCCAGCTTCACACCGTGAGCGTGCCACACGTCGTGGCCCACCCAGCCCAAGTCTTCGGCGTATTGCGCAGGCGTGCAGTTGAACTTCTCGCGGGTGTACGCGATGTCGTGGTCGTTTTCGGCCAAGTGGGTGTGCAGGCGCACGCCGTGGGCGCGGGCCAGCTTGGCCGCTTCGCGCATCAGGTCCTGGCTCACGCTGAAGGGCGAGCAGGGGGCCACGGCCACATGCGTCATCGCGCCGAAGCTGGCGTCGTGCCACCGTTCAATCAGGCGCTGGGTTTCTTTCAGGATGGCGGGTTCTTGCTCGACCACGCTGTCGGGCGGCAGGCCGCCTTGCGACTCGCCCACGCTCATGCTGCCGCGTGTGGCCGTGAAGCGCATGCCCATGGTGTGTGCCGCTTCGATGCTGTCGTCCAGTCGCACGCCGTTGGGGTAGATGTAGAGGTGGTCACTGCTGGTGGTGCAGCCGCTGAGCAGGAGTTCTGCCATGGCCACCTGGCCTGAGACACGCACCATCTCGGGCGTCAGGCCCACCCAGATCGGGTACAGGCCCTTCAGCCAGCTGAACAGCTCGGCGTTTTGCACGCCCGGAATCGCCCGCGTGAGCGATTGATACATGTGGTGGTGTGTGTTGATCAGACCCGGCACCACCACATGGTGGCGGGCGTCGATCACTTCGTCCACCTGCTTGACCAGTTCGGCGGTGTTTTCATTGGCAGGGATGATACGTTCGATGCGGCCGTCGCGGATCAAGAGCGAGGCGTCATTCAGCTCACTGTTGGCATCGTCTTGGGTTGCTATGCAGCGGGCGCGGTGGATCAGCAGCGTGGTCATTAACTTGTCCTGGGCAAGGGGTGAAACAAGTCGCGGCCGAATCCCCTGGTGTCCGCACG
>NZ_CALBEX010000434.1 GCF_937889215.1 uncultured Limnohabitans sp. | reverse complement strand
GTCAGCGCCGAGCGTTATGGCACCGTGATGGTAGAGAAGTTTTTGCCCGGACACGACTTCCGCCTGTTGGTGGTGGGCGACAAACTGGTGGCCGCTTCGCGGCGCGAGCCCCCCTTGGTGGTGGGCGATGGTCAACACACGGTGCGCCAATTGGTTGACCTGGTCAACACCGACCCACGCCGGGGTGAAGGTCACGCCACCTCGCTCACCAAAATCCGTTTTGACGACATCGCCATGGGCCGCCTGCACGCCCAGGACCTGGAGCCCGAGTCGGTGCCCGCCAAAGGCCGCCGCGTGATTTTGCGCAACAACGCCAATTTATCAACGGGGGGCACCGCCACCGATGTGACCGACGAGGTGCACCACGAAGTCGCGGCCCGCGTGATCGCCGCGGCACAAATGGTGGGTGTGGACATTTGCGGCGTGGACGTGGTCTGTGAATCTTTGTCGCGCCCGCTTGAAGAGCAAAACGGCGGCATCGTCGAACTCAATGCGGCACCAGGCTTGCGTATGCACATCAGCCCCTCGTTTGGCAAAGGCCGTGACGTGGGCAACGCGGTGATCGACCACATGTTCCCCGATGGCAGCAACGGCCGCATCCCAGTGATTGCCGTGACCGGCACCAACGGCAAAACCACCACCGTGCGCCTGACAGCCCACTTGCTCAAAGCGCAAGGTCTGCGCGTGGGCATGACCAACACCGATGGCGTGTATGTGAACGGCCGCCAAACCGACTCGGGCGACTGCAGTGGCCCGCGCAGCGCCCGCAACGTGTTGATGCACCCGGATGTGGACGCCGCCGTGTTTGAGACCGCCCGGGGCGGCCTGCTGCGCGAAGGCCTGGCCTTTGACCGCTGCCAAGTAGCGGTGGTGACCAACTTGGGGGCCGGTGACCACTTGGGTTTGAACTACATCACCACACTCGAAGACCTGTCGGTGCTCAAGCGGGTGATTGTGCTCAACGTGGACCCCAAGGGCATGGCCGTGCTCAACGCCAATGACCCGGCCGTGGTCGCCATGGCGCGGCATTGTCCGGGCGATGTGACCTTTTTTGCCCTCGACGCCAACCATCCCGTGCTGGCCACGCACCGCGCTCAAGGCAAGCGCGTGGTCTATGTGGAGGACGGGGCCATCCTGGCGCAAAAGGGCAAACAGGTTTTTCGCATCCCCTTGAGCCAAGTGCCTTTGACGCGCCAAGGCCAGATCGGCTTTCAAACCGAAAACGTGCTGGCGGCCGTGGGCGCAGCCTGGGCTGTGGACGTGCCCTGGGACGCCATCGCCCAAGGCCTGTCCACCTTCATCAGCGACATCCAAGGCGTGCCTGGGCGCTTCAATGTGTTTGACTACCGGGGCGCGACGCTCATTGCCGACTACGGCCACAACCCCGATGCCATTGCCGCACTGGTGCAAGCCGTCAACAACATGCCTGCCCAAAAGCGGGTGGTGGTGATCAGCGGCGCAGGCGACCGGCGCGACCAAGACATCCGCGACCAGACGCAAATTCTGGGCAAGGCCTTTGACGAGGTGCTGCTGTACCAGGATGCGTGTCAACGCGGCCGCGTGGACGGCGAAGTCATTGCCTTGCTGCGTGAGGGCTTGCAAGGCGCGTTGCGAACCACCCATGTGCAAGACATCCAGGGTGAATTCAATGCCATCGACACCGCCCTGTCGCGCCTGTCACCGGGTGACTTGTGTCTGATTTTGATCGACCAAGTGGAAGAGGCATTGGCCTACATCACCGAAAAAGTCAAAGCGGTGAGCTGACCGGCACTCCGCTTCAAAGCCATATGTCAAAACGCCAACAGCCTCCATGCAGGAGGCCGTTGTGTGCGTTCAGCGCCCCTCGGGGTGCCAGGTTCCGGGCGGGCTGAGGCCCAAGCTCAGCGGAACTTCAAAGCGCCAAACGCGCACGCGCGGCCACGTACTCGCTGCGCAACTTGGCCACGCGCTCGGCGGTGCTGACGACACTGCCAATGGCACCAATGCCTTGGCCACAGCCCCAAATGTCTTTCCAAGCTTTTTTAGCGTCGCCACCGAAATTCATCTTGGTGGGGTCGGACTCGGGCAGGTTCTCGGGG